>JAHDDA010000007.1:17254-19990 GCA_020629595.1 Chitinophagales bacterium | reverse complement strand
TGTAAAATTCTTCGTGTATTTTCGTTTTTCTTTGATGGTAAATTCAATACTGGAATGGAATGATTACCAATGGTAACACCTTTGTTCATATAATTTACCAGCTTTGTTGCTGCATCAATACCAATATTGTATTGTGCTTCTCGGGTAGAACCGCCAATATGTGGTGTTAAAATAACATTTCGCAGTCCTTGTAATGGACTTGTAAAAAGCTCATCTTTCGATTTTGGTTCTTCAGGAAAAACATCAATAGCAGCTCCTTTAATTACACCCTCTTCTAAACGTGCTTTTAAGGCTTCAATATCTACTACGTTTCCTCTACTTAAATTAATAAGGTAACTTCCTTCTTTCATTAAGTTTATCTTTTCCTTATCCATTAAGTTAATAGTTCCGGGGTCGGCAGGAACGTGTAAAGTTACAATGTCTGATTCAGCAATTAATTCATCTAATGAATGTGAGGCTTCTGCATTTCCTAAAGGTAATTTTGGTTCAATATCATAATATTTTACTTTCATTCCTAAAGCTTCAGCTAATACCGAAACTTGCGAACCAATATGCCCATAACCAATAATTCCAAGTGTTTTGCCTCGTAGTTCATAACTATCGGTGGCATCTTTCATCCATTTTCCAGCGTGTGCTCTATTACTACGTTCTGGAATACGGCGAACCAACATTACACATTCGGCAATTACTAACTCAGCAACCGAACGTGTATTTGAATAAGGCGAATTAAATACAGCAACTCCTTTTTCTGCAGCATATTCTAAATCAACTTGGTTTGTGCCAATACAGTGGCAACCAACTGCCCAAAGTTTTTCAGCAGCATCTAAAACCTTTTTAGTAATTTTAGTTTTGGAACGAATGCCTATTAAGTGAACATCTTTAATTTTTTCGCAAAGTTCATCTTCTGCTAAAGCGTGAGGCAATAACTCTACATTTATGTATTCATTTTTTTCAAATGTTTCTTTTGATATATTATGAACACCTTCTAATAATAAAATTTTAATGTTTTCTTTCGGAAATGAAGTGTTTGACATCCGTTTTTAATTTTCTTTATACGAACAAATTTAATTCTAGCACTTTTACTTAAATCTATAGACTAGATAAATATTTTTACTTATGCAATTCGTTTTAATATATTTGATTGAAAAAATATATTTTGCTAATTGTGTGGTGTAATAGAAATTTCAAATTTGGGCATAAAAAAACCCTACGGCACCCTCATACCGCAGGGAAACTAACTATGAAAAAACTACTCTCAGTTTGTTATATTTTCAAAGTACGTGCCAATACAATAAAAATTTCTTAAAATGCCTATAATATAGTTACTTTGAGGTGTTTTAGCAGTTTAAATAAATAATAAAATTGTACTATTTTAGTAGCAGTTTGTATAATTATTGGAAATAGTGATAAATAATAAAGTCTTGACATGTAAATTTTGCTTGTATCTGTTAATTTTAATATTAACAAAATCTACTATTGCACAAAATGTAAACAATGATTTAGCGTTTGTATGTTTTAGTGGAAATCTGGCAGAAATAGTTGAAATGAATTGTGATTGCGAATTGCCACGTTTTGATAAGAAGGATAATATTATAGATAATAGTTTGTTTAAAATAAAATGTAACTTAGGTGATTTACAAGAAGATTTGGAATTAGTTGTAGAAGATTACAAAACTGAAAATGCAAAAAGTGGCAATGTAGTTCATAAATTAGAAGGAATAACTGATAAAAAACAATATTTTACCACTTGGAAAGCCCAATTATCTAATGAAGGAATTAGTGGTTTTTTATTTGCTATCAATAAAATTGATTCGGTTGCTTTTTCATTAGTTCCTGTTAAAGTTAATAATGATATTGAAATTGTAAATTATCACTACGGAAATTGCACATACACTTACATAGATAAAAAAGCTTCTGAAAATTTAAACACTAAAGCAGGAACAGTTTATGGCAATTTTAAATACGATTGTAAAGAATATTCCTTTGAAGAAATTGAGGCTATTTTTGCTAATAATGATTGGGAGTTTTTGGCTTTGAATGATTTTGAATTAGAGAGGAAAATTTATATCCCTAAAAAATTGAGTGAAGAAAACACTAAGTTATATAAAACTTTTTTATTACAATTACTTAATAGTTACGTTCAATTTGAAAATCAAGAACAGTTCAAAGACTCGATTGAACAAGTAATTATAACTACAAATTTTAATGATTTAATAAAACTGAATACACAAAATTTAGAAAAAGATTTTACAGCTAACTTAGAACCAACATTAGAAAGAAATACACACATAAGTTATATTAATTCTGAGCTAAAATATTATGATGAGCAATTACTTAGTATTTGTTACAATATTTATGAAAATTATGGAAGTCCTAATGGAAATGTGCGTTTAGAATGTAAAACTCTAAATTTAAAAGAAGAAAGTTTTATAAACTTTAATCATATTTTTGAAGAAAGTAAAAGTTGCCAATTTTATAATTTACTTTTAAATCATACAGCTATTTTTGCTAAAGAACAAAGAGTAGGTATTTACTACGATTTAGTTGGTGATTGTGAATTAAATACTTCAGAAATTGATATTCCAAGTAGTTATTATATAACCCCAAAAGGAATAACCATAATACATCCTAAATATGCTTATTTCCCAGGAGATATGGGGGCAGTTCCAATTTTAATTCCTAAAGAATATTTGAAAAATATAACCAAAAAAGAAAGTGTTGCTTGGCAACTTTGGT
>JAHDDA010000007.1:12160-17154 GCA_020629595.1 Chitinophagales bacterium | reverse complement strand
AAATACCATACACCAGGTTTATGGAGCAATAGTTGTTGTAGCCATCCGCATCCAAAAGAAAACATAACTAATGCTGCTCACCGCCGTTTAGTCGAAGAATTAGGTTTCGATACCGAATTGAAAGAGGAGTTCTCTTTTGTTTATAAATTCTATGACCAAGCCACCGAACTTTGGGAACACGAACACGATACCGTTTTTACAGGAATTTATAATGGTAATGTTCCTTTTGAACCAAAAGAAGTTAATGCCATTAAATGGGTTTCGGTTGCAGAATTAGATAACTGGATAATTGTTAAACCTGAAGACTTTACTTATTGGTTTAAAGTTTTCTACAAGGAAATGAAAGAAAGAAATATCATTAACTCTTAGCTTTTTAGATGGTAGAATCAATCGTTTTCCTTGCCATTTGAATATACTTCAACTAAAAACCTCCTAACTTTGCAGTATGGTCAAAATTGGGAATTTAGAATTAGGTGAAAAACCATTAATGCTTGCACCAATGGAAGATGTAAGCGATCCGCCATTTCGTGCATTATGTAAACAAGAAGGTGCCGATATGATGTACACCGAATTTATTTCGGTAGAAGGCTTAATACGTGATGCCAAGAAAAGTGTAAAAAAGTTAGATATTTACGAAGATGAACGCCCCATTGGTATCCAAATTTTTGGAGCTAATGAAGACTCTATGCGTAAATCTTGCGAAATTGTAGAAGCTGCCAAACCTGAAGTATTAGATATAAATTATGGTTGCCCGGTTAAAAAAGTAGTTTGTAAAATGGCGGGTGCTGGTATTTTACAAGATATTGACCGTATGGTAAAATTAACTAAAATAATAGTTGATTCCACCAATTTACCAGTAACCGTAAAAACTCGCCTAGGTTGGGACGAAAATACAAAATACATTGTTGATGCCGCCGAACGTCTGCAAGATGTAGGTATTCAGGCAATAGCCATTCATGGGCGTACACGTAAACAAATGTACAAAGGTGAAGCCGATTGGACACTTATTGGCGAAATTAAAAATAACCCAAGAATGCACATACCTGTAATTGGTAATGGTGATGTAGATAGCGGACCAAAAGCCAAGGCAATGTTTGACCGTTATGGTGTTGATGGTATTATGATTGGGCGTGCAGCTATTGGGTATCCCTGGATTTTTAGAGAGATTAAACACTATATGGCTACTGGAGAAATTTTGCCGCCACCTAATGTTCATGAAAGAGTGGCAGTTGCCAAAAAGCACTTAGAACGTTCTCTAGAGTGGAAAGGACACATTACAGGTATTCACGAAATGCGAAGACATTATACAAATTACTTTAAAGGTTTACCGCATATAAAGCCTTATCGTGCCGAATTAGTTACTAGTTACGAACCCGAACACATTTTTGATACTTTAGACTTAATTGCCGAAAGATATTCAGATTTTGAATTTCAACCTAAAACAGAATTTTTCTATCAAGGAAGTACAAGAGGCTAAAACTTTTTTAATTAATTCAAGTAATTTAATTAAAAAAATGGCTAAAACTTTGCTTTTCACCTAATTGGCATCTATATTGCATAACATATTGAAGTAAAGTTTTTGTACAAAATCCCTTTTTCAGGCGTGAAAGAGGGATTTTTACTTTTTATGTATAATGAATTAATAACTTATTATTACCTATTGAAGTTGCTACATCAAAACCATTATTAAAAAATGGGGCTTTAATTCCGTTTTTCAACTTTGTATTTCCCTTAAATATACGAACTTCATCATATAAACCTTGCTTTATAAACGAGTTTAATAAAGATGCCCCACCTTCTACTATAAGAGAATTAATGTTTTTTTTATGTAAGTAATTAAGCATCTCTGGAATAAAGTTTTGCTTGTTTGCTGAAATATTTATTTTAGAATGTTTACTTGGAACAACTTGATTTTGTAAACCCGAAAATAAAAAGGTTTCTGCCTCATTATTTAAAATATTAAAATGAGGCAAAAACTCATTGTACTTTTGAAAAGCAATTCGTAAGGGGGTTTTGCCAAAATAACTTCTTACTGTTAAATTGGGGTTATCTGTTAAAATAGTTTGTTCGCCTACTAAAATTGCTGCTTCCTCTGCTCGCCATTTGTGGTTTAAACGCTTACTTAAATTATTCGAAATCGTGATTTCTTCTTCTTTTTTCCCAATAAAACCATCTTTGCTTTCTGCCCATTTTAAAATAGTATAGGGTCTTTTTTGAGTGTGAAAAGTAATGAACCTTCGCATTAAAAATTGAGCCTCCTTTTGCAGTTTTTCAGAAGCAATGACTACTTCAATTCCAGCATTTTTAAGTAAATCAATGCCTTTTCCATTTACTTTTGCAAATGGATCTTTACAAGCAAGCACCACTTTGGGAATCTTATTTTTTATAATTAAATTAGCACAAGGCGGTGTTTTTCCAAAATGGGCACAAGGTTCTAACGAAACATAAATAGTAGCTTTAGAAATAAATTGTTTGTCTGATTCTTTAACTGAATTTATACAATTTACCTCAGCGTGTGCTTCACCATATTGCTGATGATAACCTTCTCCAATTATTCTTTCGTTATACACCAAAACTGCTCCAACCATTGGGTTAGGTGCTACGTTTCCTAAGCCTTTTTTAGCCAATTCAAAACAACGATAAAGGTATTTTTCCATAATTTTAAAGCTAATATAACTTAAAAGGCAACCCCTAAAACTAACTGCACAAAATCGGCACTAAAGTAATGCGATTTTAAACTTACTCCAATGTAAGGGTTTATTTTTTGTGGTTCATATTGATTTTTGAAATGATAAAAAGCGTTTAATTTAACCACAACATTTCCTTTTTGTACATTAGGATTAAAAATGTAAGTACCAATTTGGGCGTGATAATTAAAATGAGGGAAAATAAAATTGTAACCCGCTAATAAAGTAACTTTAGATGAGGCAAAAAATAAGTTATTGTATTCGTGTTCTTGGTTTATAATTAGGCGTTCAACAGCTTCGTGCTTTTCAAAATCGAAGCCTAGTGTGTAGGCTCCTTTAACAGCGTGTTTTTTAGCTACAAAACCCGAAAACACCCATACAGGATAGTTAGGTCCACCATTTACAACCACCGAACTAAAACCTAAGCCAAAATTTATGAAGTAACTATACTTTTTAAATGCTTTACTATTTAGCTCAGTTTTTTTAAAACTATTTTCAACAGTTTTGATATTATAGACTAATCCAATTTTTCCAGAAATAATATTTATACCTAAGTTGGGTTGCTCGGTATTTCCGTTTGAAAAATGTGTAAGGCTAAAATCTATATTAGTATCTATTTTTTTTGATATTTTTTTATTCAGCCCAAATGCGAATCGGGTGTAATTAGTAAAATGCCCACCAATGGCATTATTGGTATAATTATTTATTTCATCGAAAGTTTTCGTAAAATAAGCCAAACCAACACCAATTTTTATATTGTAATTGAGGTATTCTTTCCTTTTTCTAAAATTAATAAAAGGAAGCACACCAACAGCTTGCCCAAATACATTGTTATTGCTCAAATCAATATATGCCAACGAAATTCCAGTTAATGGAAAATCATAAAACTTTGCCCATTTACTAAATTTATCGGTTTGTTTTACATAACTAATTTCGTGAATAAAAGTTACACCACTAATTTTTGGTCTGAAATAGGTGCGATGTGGAACAATTTTTCCGATATGAAACGAATAAGCAACCTGCCCATTTTGAAATTTTGGCTTTAATGTTTCTTGTGCTTTAGTATTTACCGAAAAAAGTAGCGTGAATAGAAACAAAACTATACATTGTCCAAGTTGCCATTGTGTTTCCAAGAAAGGAAAACATAAAAAAGTATAATTATCGTAATAATTTACTTTATGATTGTCAACTTTTAATTTATTTAATACAATTTTCATACGTAAGCAATAAACGCTTTTAAGCAATTTGTATCTTTGAACTGTGAACTTAGCACATTTTAAACTATCTCAATAACAATTTAAACAATGAATAGACTGGGAAATAAATTTATTTTATCAATTTTAAGTGCTGTCATTTGCATTTTTACCTTATTAATTTTGGTAGAACCTGCTTTAGCTTGGGGCTTTTTTGGGCATAAGCGTATTAATAGGTTAGCAGCATTTACGCTGCCCCCCGAAATGATTGTTTTTTACAAACAACATTTAGAATATATTACTGAACACGCCGTTGATCCGGATAAACGCCGTTACGCAGTAGAAGGAGAAGATAAAAACCATTATATAGATATTGATATTTATGGAGAAAATGGCGAAGGAATGAAAAATATGCCAAGAAAATGGGACGATGCTGTTGAAAAATTTTCGGAAGATACCCTAAGAGCCTATGGTATTTTGCCTTGGAATTTAGAAAAGGCAGTTAAAAAACTACAATACGCATTTGAGTCTGGTGATGCCAATAGAATTTTAAAATACTCTGCCGATATTGGTCATTACATTGGCGATGCTCACGTACCATTACATACAACCGTTAATTATAATGGGCAATTAACAGGTCAGCGAGGCATACACGGTTTTTGGGAAAGTAGAATCCCAGAATCTTTTTCTGAAGACTACGATTTTTTTGTTGGAAAAGCACAATATGTGCGTGATGTGCGTACCTTTATATGGGATTTTATAGCCGATAGCCACGCTTGTGTAGATTCGGTTTTAACCTTTGAAAAAGAATTAAGTAACCGTTATCCTTCCGATCAAAAGTATGCCTATGAACAACGTGGTGTAACTACCATGCGTGTTTACTCACGTGAATATACAGAGGCGTATAACGCAATGCTTGACGGAATGGTAGAACGCAGAATGAGGGCTACCGTTTTAGATGTGGGCAGTTTGTGGTTTACGGCTTGGGTAAATGCGGGGCAGCCCGATTTGGGTAATTTAGGCTTGGTAGAATTTTCTGAAGAAGAAAAAGATGCCGAAAAAGAATTACAAAAAGCGTATCAAGGTGGAAAAATAAAGGGTAGAGAACACTAAT
>JAHDDA010000007.1:5851-12060 GCA_020629595.1 Chitinophagales bacterium | reverse complement strand
AATAAGGCAGAAAAAAACACAAGCATAGGACGCATTTGCTTGCCCTTATTTTTATAAATATAGTACATCACTCTATCTAAAAGAGCAACTTTACTTTTCATTGAATCTCTGAAAAAAGTCTCGAAATAATTTAGCTCAGAGGCTATTGGTGTTCTAATCTGCTTAATTGTAAGCATATAATTACAATAATTAGTAGGCAAATTTACGGCATAAGCCTTTCACAATTAACTTAGCCACAAAATGAATTGTACTAAAATGAATATTTTTAGAAATTTAACAATAGATGGAAGCAATAGTAAAAAAATTTGTTTCGATATTTTTACTAAAGAAACCTCAAGAGCAAAACCTGTAATAATATTTGCTCACGGTTTTAAAGGTTTTAAAGATTGGGGATGTTGGGATTTAGTAGCAACATTTTTTGCTAATAATGGATTTAACTTTATAAAGTTTAACTTTTCGCATAATGGAACTACACCGCAAAATCCATTGGAATTTGATGATTTAGAAGCTTTTGGAGAAAATAACTTTACTAAGGAACTTTTTGACCTAAACCAAATGTTGAACTACGTACAAAACGAAAAATTACCTTTTAGTGATGACGAAATAAATAGAAATGAAATTTATTTAATTGGACATAGTAGAGGAGCAGGTACTTGTATTTTGAAAGCTCAAAATGATAACAGAATTAAAAAAATGGTACTTTGGGCGGCTCAAACTAACTTTAATTCATATTTTCAAGGTAATTTAGATGTTTGGAAACACAATAAAGTTAGATTTATTTTAAATGGAAGAACTATGCAAAATATGCCACTAAACTGGCAATTTGCTGAAGACTTTTTAAAAAATAAAGACCATTATAATCCACAAAATGCCTTGAAACACATAGACATACCCTTATTATTTATCTTTGGAGAAATAGATAATGTTGTAGAGCCATTGAATATCAATGACTTAAATTACAACCATTCGTCAATAACTTGCATCTCTATAAAAGAAGCAAATCATGTTTTTGGAGGAAAACATCCTTTTGATGATTTAGAATTACCCAGTCAGATAAATCAACTTTTGAACGAAAGTAAAAGCTTTTTAGAAAGTTAAGTTTCTAAAAAAATTACTTATTTAACATTAGAAATTTTTAAATTAAAGAAAGCATTCTTAAGTTTGCCTGTCATTTTTTTGTATATTGTTGTTAATCAGCTATTTATACATAAAAGAATACAAGGTCGTTTACGCATAAAAAATGCTTTCATATTTTCGGAAATCTTTAATTCTATACTTTGAAATTAAAAAACGACATAATAATTAAAAATAAAAAAGCTGAGTTTCAATTTTTCTTAATTGAAAAGTTTAAAGCTGGAATAATGCTTACAGGCACAGAAATAAAATCTGTTAGAGCTGGAAGAGCAAATTTATCGGATGCTTACTGTTTTGTAAAAGATGGGGAAGTTTGGATGCGAAATATGCATATTGCCCACTATAAAGCAGGTTCGTATAACAATCATGAACTTAAAAGGGAACGCAAATTACTTTTAAATAAACGTGAAATTAAAAAGATTGAACAAAAACTAAAAGAAAAAGGGTTGACATTAATTCCTGTTGAAGTTTTTTTTAATGAACGTGGTTTTGCCAAAGTTACGATTTCACTTGCAAAGGGTAAAAAGTTTTTTGATAAAAGAGCATCATTAAAAGAAAAAGATTTAAAAAGAGAAATCGATAAAAACTTAAAATATTAAATAAAATTTCATATAAAAACTTATTCAATTAAATATATCTATATATATTTAGGTTTTTTAAATTATTAAAATAACATTTATGAGAAAAATTGACTTAATAAATAGTATTTCAAACGATACAGGGATACCAAAGGTAGATGTGATGGTAACTTTAGAAGCATTTTTTAAAGAGGTGAAGGATAGTTTAGAAGAGGGGAATAACGTTTATATTAGAGGATTTGGATCTTTTATTACTAAAAAAAGAGCAAGAAAGATAGGTAGAAATATTAAACAAAATGAATCTGTTGAAATTCCAGCACATTACATTCCGGCTTTCAAGCCTGCAAAAATTTTTGTTGAACGTGTAAAAAATAGTCCACAATTGCAATTATTGCTAAATGAAGACTAAAATTGCAGAATGACAACAAAAACAAAACAACTTTTACTATTTTCTATTTGCTTTGGAGTAACACTATTGCTTTTTCTGCTAGGCAATACAAAAACGCCTATTGAGAAAAGTTCTGTTCAAGAAGCAAAAAATCTCAGAGAATCCAAAGAATCGTTTGAAAAAGTTGAAGAATTAGCACTAAGTAAATTGTCAGCATCTAAAAGAGATACTATAAAAAAAATACTTAATGTTGTAAATACTTCAGATACCACACCTAAAAAAGTAGATATGTTGGATAGTTTAGCCAATACCTGGCTAAACTATGGAAACCCAGATATGAATGCTTTTTACACATTAAAAAAAGCAGAAACTAGTAAAGAAAAAAACCATTTGTTTGAGGGCTTAGCAAAAGCACAAACAGCTTCTCAATTAAGTCCCGATTCTTTAGCAAAATCATATTTTATTGATAAAACATTAGCAATTTACACTCAATTATCTAGTGAATTTCCCGACTCATTGCAATATTCTATACAAAAAGCAAGCATTTTAATAGACCAAAAACAACAAGTTATGCAAGGAGTTATGATTTTACGTGACGTAATTCAGAAAGATTCCTTAAATTTGCAAGCCAATTTTATATTGGGTAAACTTTCTGTTGTTTCTGGACAGTTTGAAAAAGCTGAAAAAAGGCTTGAAACTGTATTAAAACAAGATGCTAAGAATACAGAAGCACTTTACTTTTTAGGTGAGGCTTATGTAGGCTTGGAAAAGAAAGATAAGGCTATTGAAACTTTTAATAAATGTAAAGAATTAGTTGATAGCCCTGTTTTTAAACAAGAAATTGATAAATACATAAATAAAATTATTAAACAATAAAAAATTATTAATTATGCCTTGTGGTAAAAAAAGAAAAAGACATAAGATTTCAACGCACAAACGTAAAAAGAGATTGAGAAAAAACAGACACAAGAAGAAGAAGTAACTTCTTTCTTTTGTTGAATTAACATATTTGTTTAGGGAGTTTAGCATAGCTAATCTCCCTTTTTTGCCTTATACTAACTAAAAAAATACCGTTCGTGAATAGAGAACTATTTATAAATAAACAAGAAAAGAAAGTACAGATAGCTTTAGTTGAAGATAATGAACTGGTAGAACTTCATGAACATTCACAACAACAACAGTATGTTGTGGGCGATATTTTTTTTGCACGTGTTGCAAGGGTAATGCCCTCATTAGATGCAGCCTTTGTATTTACAGGTATTAGACAACAAGAAGGATTTTTACATTATACAGATTTGGGGAAAAATTTTAAAACCTATAAAAAAATTTTAAAAAATAACTTAACCCAAAACAAAACAGTTTTTTTATTAGACGATGTAGCAATTGAACCTGAAATTGATAAAGCTGGAAAAATTGAAGAACAGGTTAGAAATACAGAATATTTACTAGTTCAAGTTTTAAAAGAACCTATTGGTAAAAAAGGTGCAAGATTGAGCTGTGAAATTAGCATTGCAGGAAAATATATGGTTTTAATGCCAGTATCTAATCAGCTTTCTGTTTCAAAAAAAATTGGCGATAAGGATGAAAAAGATAGGCTAAAAAAAATTGTTACAACCTTTAAGCCTAAAAATTTTGGATTAATTGTAAGAACAGCCGCAGAGGGAATTACTGAAAAAGAATTAAAAAAAGACCTTGAAAACCTACTTGATAAATGGAAAACTATTTTGCTAAATGCCCAAAATGCCAGTTATCCCGAAAAAGTACACAGTGAAGCAGGCTTAGCCAATACACTTATAAGAGATAATTTATCTAATGAGTTTTCAAAAATAGTGTGTAACGATACGGCTTTGTTCGATAATATTAAAAAGACACTAGCTCAGTCGGCAAATCAAAATGCACGAGTAGTAGAACTGCATAAAGGAAAAGAACCTTTATTTGATAAATACGGACTAACATTAGAATTAAAACTTCTTTTTGGTAGAAAAGTTAATCTATCGAGTGGTGCACACCTAATTATTGAGCAAACAGAAGCTATGCACGTAATTGATGTGAATAGTGGAGGTAAAACCGCCAATAAAAATCAGCAGAGTACGGCATTAACCACCAATGTAGAATCGGCTTATGAAATTGCTCGCCAACTAAGATTAAGAGATTTAGGAGGAATCATTGTCATAGATTTTATTGATTTACATGATGCTGAAAAAAGAGATATTCTCTTTCGTAAAATGAAAGATGCTATGAAACCAGATAAGGCAAGACATACAATTTTGCCAATCACTAAATTTGGTTTAATGCAAATTACAAGGCAACGTGTACGTAAAGAAGTAAATATTACTACCACAGAACTCTGCCCACTTTGCCACGGCACAGGTTCGGTGCGTTCTACCTTACTAATTTTAGATGATATTGAAAAAGATGTGGAATATCTTTTTAATAAAATGAACTTTAAGCAGTTACATATTAAAATGCATCCATTTGTACACGCATATCTTACTTATGGTATATGGAATCAACGCCGACAATGGGCTTGGAAATACAAAAAACAGATTACGATAAATAGCGATGAAATGTTGGGTATTACCGATTATAGGTTTTACGATGAAACAATGCACGAGATTATAATGTAAACCAATAATCTTAATCCATTTCAAAAAAATGAAAATAAACTCCATTATTTTTGAACTATTTTATAGTAATTTTCGATAATTACATTGAACTTAGTTCTTAAAATGAAAAAACAACATACCAAAACAAGTATAATATTTTGTTTACTATTGCTTGTAAGCAGTTTTTCAAGCATTAATGCACAAGAGGTGTTAAGTCTTAAAAAGTGTTTTCAGTATGCCGAAGCCAATAATGTGCAATTAAGGCAACTAAAAATGAATGAAGCATTACGAAGCCTTGACGTTAAACAAAATACTGATAATTTACTGCCAACTGTAAACGGAAATACAGGTTATAATTATGGACTTTCTTCTAATAGAGATTTTGAAACCAATAATATTTTTATTACCCGAAGCCACGCTTTAAACTTAGGAGTAGGTTTAAACCAAAGTATTTTTGAAGGCTTTGCACGTTTGTACAATATAAAAAATGCCGAACTAAATTTAGATGTTGCTGAATTAGAAACGCAGGTTTATAGAAATAACTTACAACTTTCTATTTTCTCCTCTTATTTAGAAATACTGAGAGCTGAAGAACAAATTAAAATAATTTCAGATCAAAAAAATCAATTAAAAGAACAAATTAATAGAACCGAGAAGTTAATTGCAAATGGTGTAATTCCGAAAGGTGATTTAATTGAGTTGCAATCGCAAGAAGCACAGCAAGAAGCTACTTTAAAAAATGCTGAAAATAGTGTAGAATTGGCAAAACTAAATTTACAACAACAAATTTTAACTCAAGATGATTTTACTGTTGCTAAAATTGATAATTTGAAAGTACCAACCGAACAAGAGTTTGCTCAATATTCAGTTGAAAAAATTTATAATGAAGCACTTGGTTTTAGACCAGAAATTGAAGCCAATAAAACACGCCTAAGCATAGCCGAATACAATATAAAAATAGCTGAAGCACGCCGTTTACCAACAGTAAGTGTAAGTAGTAATTTAGGTACTTCGTATCGTTTTATAAAACAACCCGAGTCGGTAAGTTTTTTCAATTCATTTGCCATTTCACAATCAAGCTTGTTTCGTCAGTTTGGCGAAAACTTTAATTGGGGTTTTGGCGTAAATGCCAATATCCCCATTTTTAATCGTTGGGCGGTTCGCAATAGTAAAAAAAGTGCCACTTTAGCATTAGAAAACCAACTGTTAAGTAATGAATCTACTGAAATACAGTTGCTCAATTCTATTCAGCAAGCTTATTTAAGTGCCAAAACAAACGCATTAAACTACAAAGCAAGTAATGCAGCTTTAGAAGCAGCCCAAAAAGCCTACAATATAATTAAGAAAAAATACGATTACGGAACGGCAACAAGTTTAGAATTAAATACCGCTTTAAATAATGTTACCATTTCTGAAATGAATAATAATAATGCAAAATATTCTTACATATTTGCGGTTAAAATATTAGACTTTTACGCTGGCAAACCACTTAATTTAGAGTAA
>JAHDDA010000007.1:4412-5751 GCA_020629595.1 Chitinophagales bacterium | reverse complement strand
AATGAACAAAACAAGACGAAGAAAAAAGAAATCGAACGCTTGGATTTATATACTTTTAGGCATAATAGTATTGGCGTGTGTTGGTTTATATTTTGCCAAAAAAAATGGAATGGTTGGTAAACGAACTTTTACTAAAATTTCGGCTGAAGCCGTTAAAAAACGTACCATAGTTGAAACCGTTTCGGCAAGTGGAAAACTATATCCAGAAACAGAAGTAAAAGTAACGCCAGATGTATCGGGTGAAATAATTTACTTGTCGGTTGCTGAAGGCGATTCGGTAAAACAAGGTGCTTTAATTGCTCGTATTCAACCCGATTTGCAAGAATCATTGGTAGAACAAGCAGAAGCACAAGTGAATACTGCTAAATCGAATATTAAAAACTTAGAGGCAAGAATGGCTCAGGTTGATTTACAAATTCAGAAGGCACAAACAGATTACAACAGAACCAAAAAACTGTTTGATGAAGAGGTTATTTCTCTAGTGGAATTACAAAATGCCGAAGCTGCTTTAAATAATTTAACAGCCGAAAAAAATGCTTCGTTAAAACAAATTGAAGGAGCTTTTTTTAGTGTAGAAAGTGCTGAAGCTGCTTTTAGAGAAAGCAAGAAAAATTTAGCAAAAACCAATATTTACGCTCCAATTTCGGGTATAATTTCAACTATTAATGTAGAAAAAGGCGAGCGAGTTGTAGGAACTTCGCAATTTGAAGGAACAGAAATGATGCGCATTTCTAACTATTCAAATTTTGAAGTGCAGGTTGAAGTAAGTGAAAACGATATTATAAAAGTAAAAGAAGGTGACACCTCTATTGTAGAAATTGATGCTTATTTCGATAGAGAATTTATGGGCGTTGTAAAACAAATTTCAAACTCGCAAGGTTCTGGTGCTTTGGCATCGCTTTCAACAGACCAAGTTACAAATTACACCGTTAAAATTATTATGCTTCAAGAATCGTATAAAGACTTAACCAAAAATGCCAAGAATAGCTTTATTTTCCGACCTGGAATGTCGGCATCGGTAGAAATTCAAACTAAGAAATTAAGTAATATTCTTACAGTTCCAATTCAGGCAGTAACGGTTCGTGAATTAGCCGATTCGCTTAAAACCGATGATAAAAAATCGGATGAATTACTAGAAGTTGTATTTGTTTATGATAATGGAAAAGTTGAACAAAGAGAAGTGAAAACAGGTATTCAAGACGATACTTACATAAGAGTTTTAGATGGCTTAAAAGATGGCGAAGAAATAGTAAATGCACCATATCGTGAAATTTCAAAAAAACTAAAACACGATATGGAAGTTGAAAAAGTTGATAAAAAAGATTTATACAAAGAAGAT
>JAHDDA010000007.1:2837-4312 GCA_020629595.1 Chitinophagales bacterium | reverse complement strand
TTATATGCTTGTCTTTCAGCCGATAAATGAGCCAAAAAGCAAGCAAGACAACTCAAGTCGTAGTAACTTTCCGTTATGATTTCTAGCCGACTTGAATTGAAGCAAATTGCTGGTAAAGAATTAGATAAATACCTAAAGAAAGGGTGGTATAGAATGGGGCAGTCTATTTTTACCACTCAATTTTTATCTTTTGACGACAACATTTATACTGCACTTTGGTTGCGTATGAACTTACAAGGCTACACAATGCGAAAAAGTCTTCGTAAAATTTATAAAAAGGTACACAACAATTTTAGAGTAATTATACAACCAGCTACTTTTGGTTTTGATAAAGAGGTGTTGTTTATGAAATATAAAAAACACTTTAAAGGTTCGTTTAATAGTACAATTACTAGCTATATGTTAGATAATAAACACCAAAATGTTTACCAAACGCTTGAGTGTTTAGTGTATGATAATGAAAGATTAATTGCTTTTAGTTACTTCGATTTAGGCGAAAAGTGTATTGCCAGTATTTTGGGTGTGTATGATTACGAGTATAATAAATACAGCTTAGGTATTTTTACAATGCTTGCCGAAATTAATTGGGCAGTCGAAAAAAATTACGAATGGTATTATCCAGGATATAGTGTTCCAGGCTATAAACGTTTTGATTATAAGCAAAGAGTTGGAGAAATGGAATATTATGATTACGCTAAGAAAAAATGGTTTTCATTCCAAGATTTTTCTGAAGACACATTACTTACCGAAAAATTAAAAACTAAGCTCAATAACATTCATCAACACATTGGTAAATTTATAGGTAATGGGTATTTTGTTTTTTACAGATATTTTGATATGTGGTATCTCAAAAAAACTGACATTTATGATCATCCATTAATGTTATTATACGTGGTAAACCAAAGGGGGTATGTTGTAGAGTATGATTTCAAAAAAGAAATTTACCGACTAAGCCGTATTATTACAATTAACTTAAATTTTACAGTTAATGAAACAGTAATTGAAAATCAGAAAATTATTGAACTACGTAGCCCACTTATGTGCGAAGACATTATTATAGAAGCAAAAGAAGCGAAAGAGGTTGCCGATGAGTTAATTTTATTACTTTTATTGGAAGAATAAGTCAGTAGTCTAAATTAAATTTTATACCTTTGTACACCCAAAAATTATAAATTTTACAGGTGAAGAAAAAAACAGACTTATTTGATTTAATTCAGTCGCTTTCAAAATCAGAAAAGCGTTTTTTTAAGGTTTTTTCTTCACGTCATGTAATCAAAGGGCAGAATAATTATGTAGCACTTTTTGATGCTATAGAACAACAAAAAAATTACAATGAAGAGGTAGTGGTTAAGCAATTTAAAGGCGAAAAAATGTTAAATCGTTTTTCAGTTGCTAAAGCCTATTTGTACGATTTAATTTTAAAGTCAATGAGTGTTTACCACGCCCAAAGCACACTCGATAACCAAATAAATGAA
>JAHDDA010000007.1:0-2737 GCA_020629595.1 Chitinophagales bacterium | reverse complement strand
TATTTTTTCTTGTTGCGTGATTTTGAAAGTTGTTATAATAGAATTAAGAAAATGGTTGAAATAATGGAAAGTTATCCCGAACTTGCCAATTCAAGACCATTAACTTACGTAAATGCCATTAATAACCTGCTAAATATGACACAGGTTTTAAAGCGTAAAGAAGAAACGAAAACATATCTTACATTACTCGAAAAACGCTTAAAAAATAATAAAAACCACTTTTCCGATCGTTATCAGCTGCGTTCTTTTGTAGCATACTACCATCATTTACTTTCTTTTAGTTTAGAAAATGGCGAACCACAAAAAGCACTGCCGTTACTACCAAAAATAAAAAGTGGTTTACAACAGTTTAGCCGTCTGCTTAATCCTATGGATGAAGCAATGATGTGTTATAATGTTTTTTTAATTTCATTTTGGTCTAAAGAATACGCAACAGCAAGAAGGTGGTTAAAACCTATTATTGAAAAAAAATCGGAAGAAATAAGACCAGATATAAAATATTTTGCCAATTTATTAGATATTATTGCTTGCTATGAATACAACCCAAAAGATGCCTTAACATTGGTTGAAGAAAAGTATTTGTTTTTTAATCTCAAAGAACCACAAAACCAGTTTGAAAAACTAGTAAATAAAAATTTAAGTTCTATTTCAGCTTCTAACGGAACTTTAGAAAAACAAGCATTTTTTCAAAAATTAAAAGAAGATTTAATTAAAATTACCCTCGATCCATTTGAGAAAAAAGCCTTTGCCTATTTCGATTTTAATCGTTGGGTAAATGAACAACTTACTTCCGAAATTTAACCTCTAAACTTTACACTATCGTAGAGCATTTTTCATTCGTTGTTGGCTAAAAAATGAAGGCTCAATAGGCTCATTAAACTTAATATCAATATATTCAATTTGTGTTTTATTGCCTTCATCATCTACCGGAATTACTTCAATTAATGTAGGTACTTTACGACCATTCATTTCTTTGATATTGGAAAATACCATTTCATTAATTAAATATTCATCTTCATCATAAAATTCAGCACGTAATTCAATAAAACTATCTTTAGCAAACCACGAAACAATTTTTCCCCAAACAACGGGTGCATCTGGCTTTGGTGTTAATACAATTTTATAACAATCGTAACCTGCAATGTTTTCTTCTCCTTCAATTTCGTGTGAGTAATCTTCTAAAATAGAGGCAGCACGCACCAAATCATCATTTGTAAAATCTGACCCCATCCAAGACTGCATCATCATTGAGGGAGGTAGTTTTACCACCCTGCCAATGTTGGGTACCCAATTATAAATTTCATCTTGTCTTTTTAAAAAAGCTGTCCCTTTTTCACGTGCTGGTGCTTCTACAGCAATTAAGGCATAATCTTCGCCTAAAGACCACGATTTCATTACCATTTCTCGTGTATATTTAGGACGAACAATGCTCATTTTTATAGTGGCTTGATGTGTGTCGCCTCGAACATTGTCTTGTGAACGTTCAATAATTTCTGCTGCTGTAATGTCATAATTTTGAGCATAAATGCTTAAGTTGGAAAACAAAATGGTAATTAAAACAAAAGTGAAATTGAATATTATAGTTCTCATATAGATTTGATGAAATTTTTGAGTGTTCGCTTAATTAATGATAACAAAAAATATAATTATTAGCACAACGAAAAATCAACACGCTAAGTTCAATCCGTTCCTAAAAAATAATACTATTTTCGAATGCCTTAAAAATATTTACTACTATAATTCATCACAACTTAAATTATAATCAATAACTCCAAAGCCCAAACTCCATATCTCTCATTTCGTTGTCAATGCGTTCGGCTTCTAATAAAGCATCTTTGCCACGTGCGTAATCTTTAATACGTAAGTTTCTGTTATTCGATTCTTTAGTAATAGTAGAAGCAAATCTTCTCATATCAAACATATCGGTCCAGCTTAAAGTATGGGCGTTATTTTTACCATTAAAGGCTTCGTATTTTGCCAATATTGGTCTAATTGATTCGTAGTGAATCCAAAATAAGTTTTCTTGTCCTCTTATTTGCCCAGTATTGGGGTCTAAAACATCACGAACAGGAGCAATACCAATTATTCTTGCTCTCATTTTCGAGGCTTTTGAGTCAAATAGCCAATCTTCTTTTAATCTAAAAACACTAAATGCTTCTAAATTTATATCATTATCTACCAATTGTTGTTCGTAAGTATCTGTTTCAAAATTATAAACCTCTATGGTATCTTGTTGGTACAAGCGTTTCCATAATTCATTTTTTGGAATAGGCGTTTTAAAACTCTCATCGGCATACACTTCAATATAGTCGTTTTGCTCAATTACTTCCAATAAAACTTGAATAAACGATTGTTGGTTGTTCATAAAAGCATCGTTTAATTTCTGACGAGTATCAATTTCTCGCCAAATACGTTTGCTCCACATTACATCGGCTTCTCTTACGTGTTCTAAAGGAAGGGCAATACGTTCTAAATGAACGTTTCTTTTGTAAGCACCATCGTAAATATTGGGCGTTGTTTCCAAATCAAACTCTAACGAAGATGAAGCCGTTTCTTCATTGTTTTCTTTAGTTTCGGTAGCATAAGGATTTACTACTTCTGCATTGGATTCTTGGGTTTGAGAAAAAGTACCAATTGTTGACACAACAAATAAAGCAAAAAACAAAACACAGTTTTTCATTAATTTTAGTTTTAAAATGTGAGGGAAATTAAAACGGAAAACTGTTGCTTATAAATT
>JAHDDA010000280.1 GCA_020629595.1 Chitinophagales bacterium | reverse complement strand
ATTATTCTTTTTTATATATTTGAAAGAAAATGTTATGCCTAAAATTCAAGTAAAACGTTCTATTGAAATAGAAAAACCCGCATCAGAAATTTTTCATTTACTCAACGATTTTCATAACTGGACTAGCTGGTCGCCTTGGCTTATTGCCGAACCAGAAGCAAAAGTTGATGTAGCTAAAGATGGAAAGTCTTATGCTTGGAACGGAGAAGTAACGGGTTCTGGAAAAATGAAAGTAAATTCAGAAAAAGAAAATGAATATATTGAGTACGATTTAACATTTTTGAAACCCTTTAAATCGGAAGCAAAAACAGCCTTTTCTTTAAAAGAAAAAGCAGGTAAAACAGAGTTAAGCTGGACAATGGATAGTAGCTTGCCTTTCTTTTTATTTTTTATGACAAAATCTATGGAAACCTATATTGGAATGGACTATGAAAGAGGTTTAAAAATGATAAAAGACCTTGCCGAAGATGGAAAAGTGCATTCTTCATTAGATTTTGTGGGTGAAAAAGAGTTTGTTGGTGGAAGATATATTGGTATTAAAACAAGCGGTAAGTTTTCGGAAATAGAAAAATTAATGACTGCCGATTTTGAAGCCTTATTTGCCTATACAAACAGCCAACTTATAGATAATACAATTGGTAATGGAATTTCTATTTATCATAAAGTTGATCCAGTAAAAGATAAAGTAAGTTACACAGCAGGTATTTTTGTAAATGATTACCCTGCTCAATTACCCAATAATTTTATTAAAGGTGAAGTGGCTACTTCTAAAGTTTATTCAATAAAACATACAGGACCATATAATCATATAGGTAATATTTGGGCAGCAGGTATAATGCACCAAAGAGCTAAAAAATTTAAAACCAAGCGTGCTTATCATCCTATGGAAATTTACCACAATAGCCCCAAAAATACCAATGAAAAAGAATTAATAACAGAAGTGGTATTTGGAGCAAGGTAAAATAGTAATTCACTTTATTTCCTAAAAACGCCACTTCATTGTGAAATTAGTACCATTCATTAGTTTGTACAAATGAAGCTTAAATTTTGCCCTAATTTTGTGCACAAAGAGGGATGATAATAACTACTTAAACGGATAAACTACTCTTATTCCATTGATAAATCACAAGATGCCAAGTGGTTTTATTTACCCTCTTTTTATTAAAAAAACCACCCTTGCACTCATAAGTTGTTCCCCTTGCAATTGTGCGTAAGTGCATCTTGCTGTTTTTTCAGCAAGATGCATTTTTTATTTTTCTGAAATATCTTTCAAAATGAAAACTTCTTCGTTGGTACGTTTAACGTAATACTTTTCACGTGCTGCTTTCTCTTGGGCAATTTTGCTATTCTTTAATTGGTAAATATATTTTTTCGATTGCTCAATCTCTTTTTCATAAAAAGATTTTTGTTCTTCTAATTCAGTGATTTCATTTTGTAAATAGCGTTGTGCTAATAAACAATCTGGACCATAAAAAAACATTATAACAAGTGCAAAAATTATACAATAAAATTCTAATTTCTTAGTGTAGTTAGGAAATTCACTAAACATCTCAATCCAAAAATTACGAATAGATGGTTTTGTTTCTTTCTTGTTCTTTTTCATAGCGTGTGGCGATAATTATTTTATAAAACTAAAATAAAAGCCAATGCCGTTTCAAGTAGCTGAATAAAATGTGCAAAATTGCACATTTTTGTTAGTATTTAGTTAGGTGTTTTTTGAAATAATTTTTTGAATAAAAATGCTAAAATTGTTAGTATAATTAAAGAAACTATGGCAGCAATAAGTGGTACTTGCTGTTCGGGGGCGTTGGCGGCATCGGCTAAATCTAAAGCACCAAAATAAATAGCCAAAACTTGTATGCCATTATTAATGAAATGTCCTAAAATTGGAAACCAAAGACTTCCACTCCAAAAGTATAAATAGCCTAAGTAAATACCAATAATCATTCGTGGAAAAAAGCCAAAAAACTGAACGTGAATAGCACTAAAAATAATACCTGTTAAGATTATTGCAATATGAGCATTTTTGAAAATGTTTTGTAGGCTAGGTTGTAAAGCTCCTCTGAATAACATTTCTTCGGCTATGGCTGGTGTAACTGCAACTACTAGTAGGTTAATTATTAAATCTGTAGGGCTTTCCATTTTTAAAAAAGCCTCTGTCATTGCCGCCAGTTGTTCTTCGCTTGCTCTCATCCAGTTTTCTAAGTCTGCAAGAAAAGCGGGTAGTTCCATTTGCATATTCCATTGTAAAACCCAAGCTAAAAAAGGCAATGCACCTAAAATTAAAGCTGTTGTTAAAACCGAACCCCAAAGCCAGTTATTTCCCGAAATGTTTTTTGTTTTGAACCCTAGCCATTGAAAAGGTTTATAAGCAATAATACTTGCAAAAACTATTGAAGGAATCACAAACATTCCAATTTGAGAAATGGTTTGAATGAGTTTTATTCCGTTTATGTTATCATAAAAATCTTGGTTTACGTTTTCAAAAGCACCAATAGGAATACCCAATCCTAGCATTAAAGCCATACTTGCAAGGCTAACCAATAAAATTCCTCCAATTATACAGGCTAATAAAATAAGTAGGTTTAGAAAGTGATTATTTTGTTTTAACGAAGTTTCATTCATTTTACAAAGATATTGGTTTTTCTATCGCAATGAAATGAAAAGCTAGTGGTTAGGATGCCCTAAATGAACATCCCTGCATAGAGAATGCTTGTTTTTAGTCAACATTCAAATTTTGTCTATCAACTAGAAAATCAAAAGACATTTCCGATAAGCCTTTGCCATTTACTGTTGCATTCCAAGCACCATGACCAAAGCCCTCTAAAGTAACAAGTTCGTTATAAATACCTAAAGAGTCGTATATACTTTGTAGTTCAATTGCTTCCTCATAAGGTGTAACTGGGTCATACTGGTCTCCATGTGCCATAAATAATTCAGGATCATTGCCATCATATCTATTCAATTCATAAACGGTTTCAAACACGTCTAATTTTATATTTGAACCCCAGAAATAAACCATACTTTTCACTTCATAAGTTTCGTTTAGGTTTGCGGTAGAAAGTGTAGGGTCATCGCTAATAGAAATTTCGTCTCTAAAATCTTCTAAATTAGAAATGCCTAAAGCAATAGTAGTAATTGCTCCTGCCGAAGCACCACCTACTGTAATAAAGTTGCTGTTTATATTATAAGTATCTTTGTTAGCCACAATCCAACGAAGTGCTGCTTTTGCGTCTCTTTGAGCTAAATACATAGCAGTGGCTTGCTGTACCTGAGTTGAACTTTCTGCTCCTTGTAAGGCATTCTCTATCCATTCTTGTGGTGCAATTCCCTTATAAAATGTAATTAATTCTTCTGGTGTCATTCCCTGTATTACACCTAATTCTTCTGTTGTTCTATAATCTACAGAAACAAAAACCCATCCTCTTGAAGCATAGTAATTAGCCAT
>JAHDDA010000279.1 GCA_020629595.1 Chitinophagales bacterium | reverse complement strand
TTGCAAATTTAATCAATTACTTTGGGTGAAATTCCATTTGCTTCCCATTCATTTAATTGTGTTTCTACTTTTTTAAAAAGACGCTTCATCTCTTCTGGATGTTCTGCTAATTCCAATAACAAAGTTTCTAGCTTTTCTTGGGTAAAATTATACTTCGCAAAAATAGAAGCATACAAATATTCTAATTCAAACGGAAAATCATTATCTTTAACTTGGTGAAGCACTTTATTTCCTGCTTCAGCTAAATGAATTTCAGCCATCATATTAACAAAATTACCTTCATTAATTGGAAGCATAAAATTTGTTTCTTTTTCATTGCTACACCCTACTAAAAATAAGGTAATAATAATGATTATGTAAAATTTTTTCAAGATAGTAATACTTTAAAAACTTAAAATACTAGATAATTTTCTTAGAAATATATACCCAAATGTGCCTCAAAGGTAATATTGTGTGGAAAACATAACATATTAACATTTATTTGTTCAAATTTAGCATTTAAACTAAAAAGAATTAACTTTAATTTTGCTTTATGCTTGATGTTGAATTTCTACGCCAAGCTCGCAGGCTAACTGGTAAAAATAATGCAACTTTGGTAGCTGTTTCAAAAACACAACCAAATGAAAAAATAATGCAAGCCTATCAGGAAGGTCAACGGGTTTTTGGTGAAAATAAAGTACAAGACCTTTGCGAAAAATATCAAATGCTACCCAACGATATTGAATGGCATTTTATTGGACATTTACAAACCAATAAGGTTAAGTATATAGCTCCTTTTGTTAAACTAATTCACGCAGTTGATAGTCTTAAATTGTTAGCTGAAATTAATAAAAGAGCTATTCAACAGGAGAGAGTAATAAATTGCCTATTGCAGTTTCATATAGCTAATGAGGCTTCTAAATTTGGTTTAAACCTAGAAAATGCTAAAATTATATTAGAAAGTGAAGCGTTTAAACAATTAAGAAATGTTGAAATAGTTGGTGTAATGGGAATGGCAACTTTTACAAATGATGAGGAAGTTATAAGAACTGAATTTCAAAATCTTAAAGCTATTTTTACTGAATTGAAAGAAACTTTTTTTATTGAACAAAATAGTTTTTCTGAGCTCTCAATGGGAATGTCTGGCGACTATGAAATAGCTCTTGAAGAAGGAAGCACAATGATTAGAATTGGTAGTAAAATCTTTGGTGCTAGAAATTACTAAATGTAAAAAAACTAAAATTGAAAAATTTATTATATATACTTTTCTTAACTTGCTTGTGTTATTCAAATTTACAAGCACAGTACAACACTGAAAAATTTTATTTGGAACGAGCTGAAAAGTTAATTGAAGAAGGCGATTATAATGGTGCTTTAGATAGGCTTTACGATGGGGTTGCCAAAAATCCTAATAGTGTAGATATTTTATATCAAATAGCCAATTGTAATTATAGATTAAAAGACTATGATAAGGCAATTGAATATGCCGAAAGGGTAATTCGTAGAGATTATAAAAGATTAGAGGCTTACCGTTTAGTTGGTAATAGTTACGATATTAAAGGAGATTATAATAAAGCCGTAGAATACTTAAATTCTAAGACAAAATTATTTCCGTATGAAGGCGAGTTATACTTTGATTTAGGCGTAATTGAGTATTTAAGAAGTAACTACCAGAAAGCAGCCTATTATTGGGAAAAAGGAATTGAAGCTGAACCTTATTTTGCCGATAATTATTACTGGGCAAGTAAAGTATATGCAAAATCTAACGAAAAGGTTTATGCTTTAATTTATGCCGAAACTTTTTTGAATATTGAAAAACATACCGAACGTACCGAAGAAATTGCTCTACTTTTAAGAGATACTTATGTGAATTATTTCAAAGAAAAATTAGAAGGTTTTTCTATTGATCAAATTTATATGAATAGAGCAGGTGAAACTAATAGGTTTTATGACGCTTTTGAACGTGTAGTACAGAAAATGCAAGAACAACAAATTTTACGCCCATACTATATCAATGGTAAAGTTATGCAAAGTGGTAAATTATCGTATTCAAAACAAATTGCCGATTTTAGAAAAGAATTTGTTTTTTTATGGGCTCAGATGTACCCCAATTTAAAAATGCCTTTGTTTAAATGGCAAGAAAGAATGCGCATTGCTGGTTATATAAAGCCTTATTCAAAATGGTTGTTAATGAGTGCCGAAGCCGAATACTTTGTTGAATGGCAAATGAAAAGTTATTCTTCTTATGATAATTTTTTACAGTGGTACAACCGAAACCCACTTAAAATTAATGTTATTAATAGGTTTTGCCGTTTAGATTATGTTGAGAAATTACCCACAACAGTTATTGAGCCAAAACCAATAGAAGGTGTAAAAATTGATACTTTAAAAATTGCCCCTAAGTTAGAAGGAAATTAAAAAATGCTAGTTGCTACACAAGGAATAGTATTTAAAACAATTAAATATTCTGAAACAAGCCTAATTGCCAAAATTTTTACCGAGCAATTAGGCTTGCGTTCTTATATAATAAATGGTGTAAGAACCCCTAAAGGAAGAAACAAAGCTGCAATGTTACAACCCTTAAATCAATTAGATTTAATTGTGTATGAAAAAGAAAACAGAGATTTGCACAGAATAAAGGAAATGAAATTTGCCCAAATTTATACGCAAATACCTTTTCAAATAGTAAAAACCTCAATTGCCCTGTTTTATGCAGAACTATTTTATAAAACTGTAAAAGAAGAAACCACCAACCAAGCTTTGTACAATTTTATACAACTAAGTATAAATGAATTAGAAACTGCCAATAATAAAAAAGTAGCCAATTTACCTATTTACACAATGTTAAGTTTATGCGATTATTTAGGTTTTTCGCCAGATAATAATAGAAGCGATATTTATAACCGTTTTGATTTAAAAGAAGGAAACTTTACAGCCCATTTTAGCAATAAAGATAATATAGTTGAAGAAACTATTAGTTTTCAATTTTCAAAACTTTTGGAATTAGAAATTGAAAATTGGCACGAAATTTTGAGGACAAGACAAGAACGGAAAAGCATTATTAAGTTAATGCAAAATTATTATGCTTGGCATATTGAGAATTTTTCGTTTTTGCAATCGGTAAAGGTATTAGAAAGTATTTTTTAAGAAGCTAAAAATTTTAAAACAAAAATATTGCTTATTAAAATAAAAGGTTATAAATTTGCCGTCCGTTTTGCTGGAGAGGTGCTAGAGTGGTAATAGAGCGGATTGCTAATCCGTGAACGTCAAAAGCGTTCCCCGGGTTCGAGTCCCGGTCTCTCCGCCACAAAAAAGTGTAAAATATTTGTAAAACTGAATGGTTTTATTTTACTTTGCACTCCGCTTGAAAAATTAGTGGAACATATTGTTCGGGGTGTAGCGCAGTCCGGTTAGCGTACCTGCTTTGGGAGCAGGGGGTCGCAGGTTCGAATCCTGCCACCCCGACACAAATAAAAGCCTGTAAGTCAATGACTTATGGG
>JAHDDA010000278.1 GCA_020629595.1 Chitinophagales bacterium | reverse complement strand
AATGCGAGAACCAAAAACAGGCGATTTACTAATAGCAGAACCATTTATGCGAGATCCAAATTTTGTAAGAACGGTTGTATTACTATGCGAACACCACGAAAAAGGCTCGTTTGGCTTAGTATTGAATAAGCCTGTTCCAGCAGTATTAGCCGATGTTTTAATAGAAAAAGAATACTCCAATAATTTTGAAATTCCGTTGTATTATGGTGGACCTTGTGAGCAAAATACTTTGCACTTTGTTCATAGTATTGAAGATTTACCACAAGCATTAAAAATTAGCAATGGTTTATATTGGGGAGGCGATTTTGAAGAATTAAAAGAAAGAATTAGAACTGGAGAAACAGCCAATCAAAACATCCGCTTTTTTATAGGTTATTCAGGTTGGAGTAGTCAGCAATTGAATGAAGAAATGAAAAGAAGCGACTGGATTTTAGATGAAGTTAGAGAAGTAGATTACCTTTTTGAAGATGACCCCGAAAAACTGTGGAAACAAATTTTACAGAATAAAGGTGGAAATTTTAAGATAATGTCAAATTTTCCTATTGATCCACAATTAAATTGAAATGCATAAAAAATAAAAAAAGCCCTAATTTTTACTTTGTTTTATTATTGTATTATGTTGATATTCAAGTGCTTGTGTTTTTAAAAGTTGCTGTTTTAAATTTTTGCTTTAGTTGTTGTAATTAGATATTTATTCTATATTTATTCCCGAACAGAAAAGCTATTGTTTTAAGTGAAGCGAGGATGCAACAATTCTTCACATAAAAAATAGAATATTGTTTCTGTTTAGAGTCAATGTTTTTTCATGAAGCCTTGCTAAATTTAATTTTAGCAAGGCTGTTTTTATTATAGAAAATCCAATATCTTCGAGTTATGAAAAAAATGTTGTTATTAGCTTTCTTTTGCGTTTTTACAATCTGTTTTACAAGTTGCTTTAGTTTGAAACCTACAAGAACCATATTACCTATTACTTACGATGATGCAATTAGCTTAGGTGAAAAGCTATCGTTTCGTGGCTGTGAAGTAAAACATGGAATTGCCGTTGTTGCTGGAAATAATGGAAAAGTATTTATTGCCAAACAGAGAAACAGAAAATGGAAAGAATACATAATTGAAGGTACTGAGAATTTAGAATTTCGTGACGTAGAAATTTTATCTCGTAAAGAAATATTGTTAATGAGTGCAGGCGAGGGCAAAGCATCTAAAATTTACCGTACTGAAAATGGTGGTAAATCGTGGGTTTGCACACATACAAATACTTATGAAAAAGGCTTTTACAATGGCTTCGATTTTTGGGATAAGAAAAATGGGGTTATGATAAGCGATCCAATTGACGATAAATTGTATTTGCTAAAAACAAGTGATGGTGGTAAAACTTGGAATCGTATTGAAACTGCACAATTACCAGAAGTTTCGGCTAAAGAATATGGCTTTGCCGCAAGTGGAACAGGTATATGTACCTTTGGTAAAAGCGAATTACGAGTAGCAACTGGTGGCGAACAAGCACGCATTTTTAGCTCATCAGATTATGGCGAAAATTGGGAAATAGCAGAAACACCTATTATTCAAGGCGAAGATTCGCAAGGTATTTTCTCAATTGATTTTTGGAATAAAAATAAGGCAGTAGCTGTTGGTGGCGATTGGAAAAAAGAGAGTGGGCGAGGAGATAACGTTTGTGTTTTAAACAGAAAAAATGGCTGGCACTTACAAGATGTAGATGCACAACAATTAATGTATGCTTCTTGTGTGCAGTATTTAGACGAACCATTTAGCTTAATTGCAACAGGACCAAGTGGTACAGCTTACTCAACCACAGGTGGTGAAGATTGGTATTACGATACAATAACCAAAGGTTTTCACGCCGTTTCATTCGATAAAGAATCGAAATTAGGTTTACTTTCTGGAAGAAATGGAAGCGTTCAATTTTTTACTATAAATAGAGATTTGAAATAAATATTTGAATTTCTGACACTTGAAGCCTAAAGCCCGAAACCTGAAACCTCAAAAAAATGTCACCAACACTCATACTTATAGTAGCCGTAGCCTATTTTGCCTTGTTATATGTCATTTCAAGCATTACGGGAAAAGATAATTCCAGCGAAGCCTTTTTTGAAGGAAAAAAAGAATCGCCTTGGTATTTAGTAGCATTCGGAATGGTAGGAGCAACCTTATCGGGCATTACCTTTATTTCGGTGCCAGGATGGGTAGAAAATAGCCAGTTTTCATATATGCAAGTGGTATTGGGAAATATGGCAGGATTTGCCATAATTGCCTTAGTATTATTGCCCTTGTATTACCGTTTAGAACTTACCTCAATTTATGGTTATTTAAAAGAACGCTTTGGTTTTTACGCCTATAAAACAGGAGCAGCCTATTTTTTAATTAGCCGAATTATAGGTGCTTCTTTGCGTTTGTATTTGGTTGCCGAAGTATTGCAACGCTTTTTATTTGGAGCTTGGGGTATTCCGTATTGGGTTACAGTAGTCATTGCTATTTCTTTAATTTGGCTTTACACTTTTCGTGGAGGCATTAAAACCATTGTTTATACCGATACCTTACAAACAGCATTTATCCTTATTTCGGTGGCTTTAACCGTAATTTATTTATTGGCAGAATTACCCAATGGTTTTGTGGCTACTGTTACAGAAAGTGGCTATTCTCAAATTTTCTTTTTTGAAGATGGTTGGTCCGATGGTAAAAATTTCTTCAAAAAGTTTTTATCAGGAATGTTTTTAGCTATTGTAATGATAGGCTTAGACCAAGATATGATGCAGAAAAACCTAACGGTGAAAACTGTTAAAGACTCACAAAAAAATATGTTTGCAACGGCTGGGGTTTTGTTGGTGGTAAATTTATTTTTTCTGAGTTTAGGAGCATTATTGTATGTTTATGCCAATACAAAAGGAATAGAAATGCCTACAAAAATGGTGGGTGGTGTTGCCAAACCTGCAGCCGATTTATTATTTCCAGAAATAGCCTTAAATCATTTGCCCATTACGGTTGGTATTTTCTTTTTAATAGGTTTATTGGCGGCTGCTTATTCTAGTGCCGATTCTGCCTTAACTTCTTTAACTACTTCTTTCTGTGTCGATTTTTTAAATTTCAAGAAAAACGATACAAGAAACAAATTGCGTTATCAAGTGCATTTTGCATTTTCGGTAATTTTAGTTTTAGTAATTATTGCCTTTCATTATTACAACGATGAATCTGCTGTGTGGACATTGTTCCGTTTAGCAGGTTATACTTATGGTCCATTGTTGGGTTTATTTGCCTTTGGTTTGTTGACCAAACGAAAAGTAGGAGATTCAATTTTGGTATTATTGGTATGTGTTTTAGCACCCATTTTAACATTCATTATCAACGAAAATTCTGAGGCTTGGCTTTGGGGGTATAAATTCGATTTTGAATTATTAATGCTCAATGGTTTGCTAACCTTTATTGGTTTGTTTTTAGTTTCGTTTGTGAATGTTAAGGAATAAATT
>JAHDDA010000006.1:17244-21510 GCA_020629595.1 Chitinophagales bacterium | reverse complement strand
GCACTTCCTCCACCAGAATTTACACGCATAACAACGGCTTTAACTTTATCATCTTCTTTAATTTTACGCAAAGCCTTTACATATTTAGCCGAACCAATCGACTCAATATCACCAGCTCCATCAACTATGCTTCCTTGTGCGTAAACAACGGCAATTTTATCGCCTTTGTATTTTTTGCCTTCTAATTTGGTAGCAGAAATATATTTTCCAAGCGAAACAAAATTGATTTTTTCATCTTCTTCTTTTCCTAATTTTGAATTAATGATTTCATAAACATCAGAGATATACTTTAAGTCATCTACTACTTTTTGTTCCACAGCTTGTTGTGGTTTTCTGACTTTTAATTCATCAATAATTTGCTTAAATTCAGCTTCTGAAAAAGGTCTATCTCCAGCAATTGTTTCTGTATAATCTTTGAACAAATCTTTTAAGTATGCCAAAACTTGCTCACGATTGTTATCACTCATTTTTGATAAACGGAATGGTTCGGTAGCACTTTTGAATTTTCCAGCATAGAAAATTTGTGGTTCAATGTCTAATTTATCCAAAGTTCCTTTTAAAAACTGAATTTCAGCTTGTAAGCCATTCAATAAAATACTTCCCGAAGGGTTTAAATATAATTCATCGGCAACTGAAGCTAAGTAGTAGGCTTTTTGCGAGATAGATTCGCCATAGGCAACAATAAATTTATCTGTTTCTTTAAAACTTGATAATGCCTCACGAATTACTTCCATACTTGCCCAGCCAATTGGCGCTCCACTCATATCTAAAAATAATCCTTTGATTTTATCATCTTCTTTTGCTCGTTCAATGGCAGCCAAAATTTCATTTAAACCTAATTTTGAACCAGCTTCAGGGTCTCCAGCTTGAAGAGCTGCCAAAGGATTTTCAATTGGTCGTTCTGAAATGGCTGAATTGAATTTGGCGTGTAAAACTGAATTAGCTTTGACTTTTGGTTTTGAGTTGGAAGCCATACTTGAACCCCAAATTGAACCAATCATTATTAGTAAAAAGAAAAAAAGAAACAAACCGAGTATTGTTCCTAAGGCTGACTTAAAAATCGACATTTTCTGATAGAGTTTTTGTTACTAAATAAAAAAGTAGCTTCACTGAAAACAATAAAGCTACTTCTACAAAAATAAAAAATAAAAAATAAAAGTTCCCTTTATGAAAATTAAGCAAACTCTTGTTTATATACTTCTAATCCTTTTTCTAAAATATTTAAGGCTATTTCAAGCATTTCAACTTCTAAAACGTAAGCAATACGAACCTGATTTTTGCCCAAACCTTCGGTAAAATAAAAACCTTCACCCGGTGCCATCATCATAGTTGTTCCGTCAACATCAAAACTTTCAAGCATCCATTGGCAAAAATGCCCAGCGTCTTGAATAGGTAATTGAGTTAAAACATAAAATGCTCCACCAACTTCAGGACAAATAATACCGTTAATTTTCTTTAAACCTGCAACTAAAGCATTTCTTCTTTTTGTATATTCTTCTTTAACTTCTTCAAAATAAGAAGTTGGAACATCAAGTGCTGCCATTGCTACAGTTTCTCCTAAAGTTGAAGGGCTTAAACGAGCTTGTGCAAATTTTATGGCTGTTTGTCGAACTTCTTGATTTTGAGTTACAATATTTCCTGCCCTTAAACCACAAGCTGAATATCGTTTTGAAGTTGAATCAATAACAATTGCGTGTTGTTCTAAACCTTTTAAGGTTAAAATTGAGGTTTGTTTTTTACCATCATACACAAATTCACGATACACTTCATCTGCAATTAAGAATAAATCGTGTTTTAATACTATTTGGCGTAAAACTTCTAATTCTTCTTCAGAATACAAATAACCAGTTGGATTACTTGGATTGCAAATTAAAATTGCCTTTGTTTTATCGGTAACTAACTTTTCAAATTCTTCAATTGGTGGAAGAGCAAAGTTGTCTTCTATTTTAGCAGTTACTGGAACAATTTTAATATTTCCAGCTTGAGAAAAACCATTATAGTTTGCATAAAATGGCTCAGGCACAATTACCTCATCACCATCATCCAAAATAGAAAACATTGCAAATAAAAGTGCTTCTGAACCACCAGTAGTTTCAATCAAATGGTCGGCGGTAATTTGTGTTGCCCCAACCGAATGATAATATTTTGCTAATTTTTCACGATAAGGTGGCGTTCCTTCCGAATGAATATACGCCAAAACTTCTTTATTGAATCCTTTAATAGCCTCCAACATCACACTTGGTGTTTTAATGTCTGGCTGACCAATATTCAAGTGAATGACACTTTTTCCAGCTTTTTTAGCTGCATCTGAAAAAGGCACTAATTTACGAATGGGTGATGAAGGCATTTTTGCCCCTTTGTTTGAAATTTTAGGCATTGCTTTTTTTATGCAAAAGTAGAATTTTACTCTTTTAGAGTTATGAAAACTAATATAATTTTTGAATTTATTTTACTTGAATAGCTTGTTTAAACATCCTTTCTAAAACCTTAGAAATTTCTAAATGTGTTTGAGACATTTTGTATAATAAACCTGCTAACTCAGAAACATTCATCATAGTTGAATAGTCCATTTGATTTGATAATTCACTTAGTTTTTCTACACTTTGTTGCAAGTTTTGAGATTGTCCCATTGAAGAAGGGCGTTCTATGTATCGTAAATTTCCAGTTGTAGAAGCTAAGCCTTCATTTAAAATATGTGGAGCATCTAATTTGAAAATATTAGCATCACTTTTGGTAAACAGATAACTAGGATTTATTGGATATGTCTCTATGTATTTTGCAATAAATTCAAGTGGAACTGGAGTATTGTCATTTAACAATTGACTTAAAAATTGCGGTGTAATGTCCATTGATAAAGCAAATGCTTTCTTATTTTTAAAGTAGTTTTTATCATATAATTCCTTAAATGAAGTTTTAAAACGTACTTTAATATGTTCTTTCATTGAATTTTTCATAACTTAGATTAAATTAACTAATCTTGCAAATACCTTCTATTAATATGCCAAATGTAGTAATTTTAATTAATTATTTAAATTTTTTATTAATTTTATTTAGCATTTTCAACAAAATATATTGTTATAAAATTGTTGAGTAATATTGCAATTTAACTAAAAAGTAAATTTTTTTAGCAATTAGTGAAACGCTAATTAAGCAATCTTTTGGTTCAATTGTTTAACTTTGACATTTAATTTATTTATAATATGAATTTAGATATTTTAGCATTTGGTGTACATCCAGATGATGTAGAACTATCATGTGCAGGTACTTTAATGGTTCAAAAAAAAAATGGAAATAAAGTAGGTATAATTGACCTAACATTAGGTGAGTTAGGAACACGTGGAACAACAGAAATACGTTTGTGTGAAGCAAATAATGCTGCTAAAATAATTGGTGCTACAGTAAGAGAAAATTTGAAAATGCGTGATGGTTTTTTCAAAAATGATGAAGAACATCAACTTAGAGTTATTCAATGTATTAGAAAATATAAGCCTCAAATTGTATTTGCAAATGCTATTGATGACAGACATCCCGACCACGGAAGGGCAGCTGAATTACTAAGAGACTCTTTTTTCCTTTCAGGCTTAAGAATGATAGAAACAAAAGATGAAAATGGAAATATTCAAGATGCTTGGCGACCAAGATTAATACTAAATTATATTCAAGACAGATGGATAAACCCTAGTATAGTTGTAGATATTTCTGAATTTATGAACAAAAAAATAGACGCAATAAAAGCATTCAAATCTCAATTTTACGACCCAAATTCAACTGAACCAGCAACTTACATCGCTTCTGAGAACTTTTTTAATAGCATTCCTGCTAGAGCAATGGAAATGGGTAGAGCTTCTGGTTTTAAATATGCCGAAGGTTTTACTTCTAGTAAAATTTTAGGCGTAAAAGATATCAGTAAAATTTTTTAATATTATTATTATCTTAAATCTCTTATTTCACACAATAAATTTTAGGTTTTAAATTAAATTTGTAACAAAAATTTGTTATGAAAAAATTGTTACTTACTTTTCTTACACTTGGTTCAATTAGCCTAAATGCTCAAGATTGTTCCGAAGTCTTCTTCTCTGGTTATGTTGAAGGGTTTTCAAATAACCGTGCTGTAGAAATTTATAATCCTACAAGTGAGGCTGTAAATATGTCTGATTATTCAGTTGGACGTTTTTCTAATGGTTCAACAGAGTTTGTAGGTGTTCAATTACAAGATGTGATGCTTGAACCTGGAGATGTTTATGTTGTTGTTTTAGACAAAAGAGA
>JAHDDA010000006.1:16079-17144 GCA_020629595.1 Chitinophagales bacterium | reverse complement strand
ACAGAAGTTGATCAATCTACTGGTGCAAATATTTTAGATGTTGTTGGCGTTATTGGTGAAGATCCAGGTGAATCTTGGGTAGATGCTGATGGTGGCTGGGTTACAAAAGATAAAACACTAAAAAGAAAAGCAACCATTAAAGTTGGTTCTGGTCCTGTAATTTCTGGATCAGGTTCTTTTGATTATGAGCAATGGGATATTTATCCAAAAAACACATTCAATGTAATTGGTGCTCATACAAGTGATTGTTTAGAAAGTACAAACGTACAAGATTTGGTAAATTTAGATTTTAGTTTAAGTCCAAATCCAGCTTCTACAATTACAAATATTGCTTGTGAAACTCCAATTGAAAATATTTCTGTAATAAATTTAGCAGGTCAAGTTGTTAAAAATATTAATGTTAACAATGAAAACTTATATCCTTTAGATGTAGAAAACTTACAAACTGGCGTTTATATAGTTTCTGCTACACTTATGAATGGAGAATTATTGGTTAAAAAATTAATAATTCAATAATAAAATAATATTGTATTTTTAGGGAAGACTTCTGTCTTCCCTTTTTTTTTGTTTTCCCAAAAAGTAGTAACTAAATTTTATGAAAAAGACTTTATTCGTATTATTCACGCTTTTTAGTACATTATACTCATTTGCACAAAATACCCTTTCAGGTGTTGTTTCAGATGCCGAAACTGCTGAAACCCTAATTGGGGCAAATGTTATTATTCAAGAATTAAACACAGGTTCAATTACCGATTTTGATGGAAATTATAATATTAATTTAAAAGATGGAAACTATACCGTTGTTTATTCTTACGTTGGATATCAAACACAACAATTTGAGATTTCAATAGCTGGAAATGAAAATAAAGTGATTAACGTTTCTTTAAAGAGTGATCAATTTTTAGAAGAAATACTAATAACTGCCGATGTAGCTCAAGACCAAAAAACGCCAGTTGCTTTTACCAATATTCCATTAAAAAAATTGGAAGAAGAATTGGCAAGTCGTGATTTGCCTATGGTATTAAATAATACACCTGGAGCTTACGCCAGTACCGCTAGTGGAAG
>JAHDDA010000006.1:9777-15979 GCA_020629595.1 Chitinophagales bacterium | reverse complement strand
TTTATTCCAAAAAACAGAACACAATACAATTTTGGTTATAACTCTGGAAGATTAGAAAGTGGTTGGGGAATTTCAATTGCGGGGGCTTACAAGCATGGTGTCTCTTATGCCAATGCAACAGACTTTAAAGGTGGTTTTTATTATGCAAGAGTTGATAAACAATTAGGAAAACACATGTTAAGTTTTTCAGCTTTTGGAGCTCCTCAAGAACGTGGTTTACGTCAAAGTGCCGAAGATATTAGAGAATTAAATATAGATTATGCACCAAAAGTTTTTAAAGGAACTGATGATGAGTATGCTTTGCTTTCCCAGTATTCTCAACGAAGGGCAGAATTATTAGCTCAAAATTTTAGTGAGGCAGAAATAAATGAAGACGAACAAATTCAATCGTATCAATCAAATTTTTTCGAGGATGGTTCAGAACTAAGTCTATTAGAATCAATTAATCAGTATATGATAAATAATGATTATATCGATACAGTTGGTTCGGTAAATTATGGCGTTCGATATAACTTAGAATATGGAAATCTAAGACGATGGGAATTAAATGAAAATGGCGACACCACATTTACTAGAGAAAAAAGAGTTAACACTCGTAAAAACTTTTATCATAAACCCCAAATATCATTCCGTCATTCTTGGAATCCATCTAGTCAATTTTTCCTTTCAAACGTAGTTTATTTATCCATTGGTAGGGGAGGAGCAACACGTTTAGATAATGACGGACAAGTTCAAAACGACGATGTTGTTGGTAATAAATTAACTGTTCAAGAATTATACAACAGTAATGCAAGCCCTAGCTTTGCACGAGAAGATGGAGAATCTGGAAACTGGTTGTTAGCTAATAAAAACGACCATTTTTGGGCAGGTTTATTGACAACTGCAAACTATCAAATTAATGAGTTTTTTACCCTTTCAGGTGGAATAGATTATCGTTATTATAAAGGAAATAAATATAGAGAAATGTACGATGGTTTTGGTGGCGAATACGCTTATGACCATTCTGGATATTATGAAGAGAAAGTAAAATTATATCCGGGCGACAGATATAATTATGATTATGAAACCTTTATTCAATCAGCTGGTTTGTTTTCTTTATTTGAATATGAAAATAATAGAATTACTGCATTTGTTAATTTTTCATCTGCTGTAAATGCGTATAGAGCACAAGAAAATTTCAAAAAATTAGTAGAAGTAAATAACACGAGCTTTACAGTAAGTAAAATAGATGGAACAGAATTTAATGGTCAAGTTTATACCTACGATTCTCCTGAAGCAAAAGAAATAAGTGTAGATAATGTTTATTTACCAACTTTTACTTTTAAAACAGGAGCATCTTACCGATTAAAAAACAATCAAAGCGTTTTTTTTAATACAGGTTACTTATCAAAGGCAACTAGATTTATTAACGTAGTAAGTACAAGTTCAGCTCCAGTAGTTTCAAATGTAGGAGAAGGCAATAATGCATTTGTGATGCGAAATTTTGAAAACTATGAAAATGAAAGAGTTCTTGCTTTTGAGTTGGGTTATAGTTTGAAAGGTAAAAAGTTTTCAACTAATATAAATTCATATATTACTCGTTGGATGAACAAACCTTTAGATAGACCAATTAGTGTATTTATTGACCCATTAGATCCAGAATTAGGAACTATTGGTGTAAATGTAAACGGTTTGTCCGCATTACACATGGGTATTGAAATGAACTTCTCTTATAATATAAACAAAGTATGGAATGTAGAAGCTTTAGCTTCCATTGGTGATTGGCGTTGGAACTCAAAAGCAAATTATGTAAATGCCGATTTACAAGAAGTAATCATTGATCCAGTAGGCGTTTATGTTTCTGATGCTGCTCAATTACAATTGGGAGGACAGATAAGATGCGAACCAATTGATAGATTATATTTCAAAGTTCAAGGAACTTGGTTTGGTAAAAACTACTCAAGTTTTAACCCAGAAACTTTAAAAGTAATTGCTGGCGAAGAAGAAAGAACTGCTGAAGAAAAGCAATCTTGGCAAATTCCAAATTACTTTAATATGAATGCTTTTGCTGGTTATCGTTTTAAAATGGGTAAAGTAAATGCCAACTGGCGATTAAGCGTTATTAATGCATTAAATAGCTTATACATTGTAGATGCATTTAATAATCAACAATTAGCAGGTACTTTTAATAACGATGCACGTTCTGCAACTGTATATTTTGGACAAGGAATTACTGTTGGAACTTCTTTGGGCATTAGATTTTAAATAATTCTGTAGAGACGTAGCACTGCTACGTCTTTTTAATAAAATTCAATTTTAAAAATATATTATGAAAAAACTTTTATTACTCTTGCTTGCTTTAGTTAGTTACAACTTACAAGCTCAAATTACTATTGCCGAAGCCAGAGGAATGGCTTTAGGCGAAACCGTTACCGTTGAAGGAATTGTATTAAATGGCGAAACTTTAGGAAACGGTCGTTTTTTACAAGATGCAACAGGTGCTATTTCTTCGTTTGGAAATGGAATTGAGTCAACAACTATTGGTGACTATATTTCTATTACTGGCGAATTATCGGAATACAATGGTTTATTACAAATTAGCCCTATTGCTAGTTTTGAAATATTAGGAAGTTTTCCAACACCAACACCTCAAGATATTTCAGTTTCCCAAATTGGTGAGGATACTGAAAGTGAACTGGTAAGTGTTGAAAATGTAACTTTTTCAGCAACTGGAACTTTTGAATCTGGAACTTATGAAATTACAGATGCTTCAGGAACATCAATCATTTATTTACGTTTTTCAAACCCTTTGGTTGGAACAGAAATTCCAACAGGCGAAGTAAGTATGGTTGGAATTGTAAGTCAATTCAACGACCACCAATTATTGCCTCGTGATTTTGAAGATGTTAGTTGGGAAATTGATGTTGCACCACCTGCCGAACCCATTTCAATTGCTGAAGCAAGAAGTACCGCTTTAGGAACTGAAGTTACTATTCAAGGAATTGTAACAAGTGGAGAAACTTTAGGAAACGGACGATTTATTCAAGATGCAACGGCTGGAATTTCTAGCTTTGGAGGTGTTGATGGTTTAAATATTGGCGATGAAGTTTCTATGACTGGAACACTTTCGGAATATAATGGTTTATTACAATTAAGTCCTGTAGCTTCAGTAGAAGTATTAAGCACAGGAAATGAATTACCAACACCAATTATAGTTGCTGTATCAGAAATAAATGAAGCAAACGAAGGTTCATTGGTTCAAGTTGAAGATGTATTATTTACCGAAACTGGTACTTTCGCTTCGGGGAATTATGAAATTTCAAATACAACAGGAACTTCTATTATTTATTTGCGTTCTAATAATCCATTAGTAGGCACATCTATTCCTTCAGAAGCTATTGATATTACTGGAATCGTAGGGCAATTTAACGACCACCAGCTTTTACCTCGTGATGCAGAAGACTTTAGCTCTGGTGGTGGTACAACAAACCCACCAAACGAAAATGTTATTCCAATTATTGAAGCAAGAAATACCGCATTAGCTGAAACGGTAACTATTCAAGGAATTGTAACAAGTGGCGATGAATTTGGCGTGGTGCGTTATGTGCAAGATACAACTGCAGGAATTGCCTGTTATCCAGGAAGTGGCTCGCAAGGAGGGTTTCCTGAAAATGTTCAACCAGGTGATGAAGTGGTTTTAACGGGTGTTTTGGTAGATTACAATGGTTTGTTGGAAATTTCGCCTATTACATCTTACGAAGTTTTAAGTTCAAACAATGATTTGCCAGAACCACAAATTATTTCAGCAGGTGGAATGAATGATGATATTGAAGGAAGTTTAGTAACTTTTGAAGATGTTTACTTTACCGATGGAGGAAACACTTTTGCAGGAGGAAATACTTATGAATTTTATAATGAAGCAGGCGAAACAGAAATAATTTATCTGCGTTCTTCAAATCCAATAAGTGGAAATGCTATTCCATTAGCAAAAGTAAATATTACTGGTATTGTTTCAGAGTTCAATGGTTTCCAACTTTTACCAAGAACTATTGATGATATAGTTATAACTTCATCTTTATTTATTACCGAAAATATTAGCTTAAAAGGAGGAATAGAACAAAATAGTCTTACTTTTTCTTGGGCAACCAATGCACCAGCAAATGCAACAGCAATGTATGGTTTAACGCCAGATTTAGAATTGGGAATGATAAATGGCTCTACTAATTCAAGTGGTTTAATTCACACAGCAACAATTGAAGGCTTAGAGCCTGCCACTTGTTATTATATACAAGCATCTTCAACTGCAGGAAACGAAACAGCTTTTTCTAGTACAATTTTAGGAAGCACTGCTTCAAATTCTTCTGGAAATATTGATATTTACTTCAATCGTTCGGTAGATTTTTCTTATGCCGATGCTGAAAATGAAGCAACTTATTACAATCCTGCTTCTATTCAAAACTTAATGGTTGACTACATTAATAAAGCCGAATCAACTATTGATATGGCAGTTTACAATAACAATAGAGATGCAATTGTAATAGCTTTAAATCAAGCAGTTGCTCGTGGGGTACAAGTTCGATATGTTCACGCATTAGCAACAGCAAATTTAGCTTTAGTTAATAATGATATTGATTTCCCAATTTTAGGTGCAAATGCCGAAAATTTAATGCACAATAAATTTATGGTTATAGATGCTGAAAACACAGATAAATGTGTTGTAATGACAGGTTCTATGAATTTAACCGATAACAATATTTTAACCGATGCTAATAATTTAATTTTTATACAAGACCAATCATTGGCAAGAGTTTATACCAAAGAATTTGAAGAAATGTGGGGAAGTAGCGATGCTAATCCTGGAATTTTTGCTGCTGCTTCGGGTGCTTCAAAAGAAGCAAACACGCCAACATTATTTAACATTGGAGGAACAGAAGTAGAGCTTTATTTTTCGCCAACAGATAATACTACATCAAAAATTATCAATGCTTTAAATTCAGCTGAAGATAATGTTCAGTTTGCTTTATTGAGTTTTACAAGAAATGATTTAGGTTCAACTATTGCTAACCTTCACAATGGTGGTGTTGATGTACGAGGAATTATTGAAAACATAAATGATACAGGTGGAGAATTTGATTATTTAGCCAATACAGTAGGAGTAAATGTGGTTGATGATGAGCCAACAGGCGAATTACACCACAAATACGCCATTATTGATGAAGGTTCTACCGATCCAAGAGTTGTTACGGGTTCACATAACTGGTCGAGTGGAGCAGAAAATTTCAATGATGAAAACACTTTGATTATTCATTCGCAAGCAATTGCCAATATTTATATACAAGAATTTGAGCAACGTTGGTGCGAGGCAAATGGAAACACAAATTGCGCAGAAGATAATGGAGGCGAAGAATTTGTACCTGAAGATGTAAGTATTGAGGAAGAACTAAGAGCTGAATTAAATATTTTCCCTAATCCAGCAACAAACGTTTTAAATATTGAAAGCGATGTTTTATTAAATTCATACACCATTTATGATGTTAATGGTCGCTTAGTTTTTGGTGGAACTTTTAATGATTATAATAATGCTATAAATGTTAGTTACTTAGGAAGTGGAACATACTTTGTTTCGGTTTCAGATGGAGAAAGATTTAAAGTTGTTTCATTTGTTGTAGAATAAAGGGAACTTAAATCAATATATTTATCGTTTAGTAAGCAAAGAACTTTATTTTAGTTCAATTTTATTCAAAAAAACCTTGAAGGCTTTAGAAACCTTCAAGGTTTTTTTGTCATTTAAAATTATTTCAATGGCTTCAATGCAAACAGAAAAAAAGAGAGTTTACAATAGTTTATACATTTCGTTGAGCTTTGTAGTGCTTATTTGGGCAATTCATATTTTTGAATTTCTAATTTATGATTTGAGTTATTTGGGAATTTTACCAAGAACGCAAAGTGGTTTATGGGGATTGTTATTTTATCCATTATTACATAGCGATTGGAGTCATTTAATTTCCAATTCTTGGCCTATGTTGGTACTTGGGTTTTTACTCTTTTTTTCTTACCGAAAAGTGGCTTTTTCTACGTTTTTTATCATTTACTTTTTATCAGGAATTGGAATTTGGGCATTTGCCCGTTATAGTATTCATTTAGGAGCAAGTGGTTTGGTTTATGGCTTGGCTTTTTTCTTAGCTTTTAGCGGCTTTTTCCGTAAAGATTTAAAAGGAATGGC
>JAHDDA010000006.1:1452-9677 GCA_020629595.1 Chitinophagales bacterium | reverse complement strand
AATATAGCCAATTCAAATTTTTATAGTTTTAACTTTGCATTCCAAAACAAAGTTTCAATGTCATCACGTTACGAAAAAAGAGGCGTTTCTGCCAACAAATCCGAAGTACACGCAGCCATTAAAAATTTAGATAAAGGGCTTTATCCACTTGCTTTCTGTAAAATATTGCCAGATATAGTTGCCAATGATGCTGCTTATTGTAATATAATGCACGCCGATACGGCTGGAACAAAAACATCATTAGCCTATTTATGGTGGAAAGAAACAGGCGACTTATCAGTTTGGGAAAAAGTAGTACAAGACGCTATTGTAATGAATTTAGATGATATGGCTGCAGTTGGTTGTGTAGATAATATTGTTCTCTCATCTACTATTGGAAGAAATAAAAATCTAATACCAGCCGAAGTAATCTCTAGCCTAATAAATGGAACACAAAAGTTTATTAATCAAATGCAAACGCTTAATGTAACTATACATTTAGCAGGTGGCGAAACAGCCGATGTAGGAGACATTGTAAGAACTGCAGATGTAGGATATACTGCTTTTGCTAGAATGAAGAGAGAGGATTTAGTTGTTAATAACATTAAAGGTGGAAATGTTATTGTAGGTTTTGGATCAGCAGGAAAATGCACTTACGAAACCGAATATAATTCTGGTATTGGAAGTAATGGATTAACCTCGGCTCGCCACGATGTATTGAATAAGTATTATGCTCAAAATTTTCCAGAGGTTTTCGACCCTAATACTCCTGATGAAGTTGTTTTTACTGGCTCAAAAAAAATGACAGATATTGATGCAATAACAGGTTTAAAAGTTGGGCAACTATTAACATCGCCAACAAGAACTTATATTCCTTTAATTAAACAAATACTTGATAATTGCAAAAATGATATTTCTGGAATTATACATTGTACAGGCGGTGCTCAAACAAAAGTATTGAAATTTATTGATGGAATAAAAGTTGTTAAAAATAACTTATTTAGTTTACCTGCTATTTTCAAGTTAATTCAAACCGAATCAAAAACCAATTTCAAAGAAATGTATCAAGTTTTTAATTGTGGACACAGATTAGAAGTTTATACGAATGAAAATGCTGCTAATAAGATGATAGATTTAGCTAAGGCATTCAATATTGAGGCTAAAATTATTGGTTATTGCGAAGAAGCAACACAAAACGAAGTTATTATTAAAAGTGAGTTTGGAGAGTTTTCGTACAAATAACTATAATTCTAACTTCCGTTATAAATTAGTTGGATTCCTCACAACAATAATTAAATTTAAACATTTACTATTTAAGATAAATTAGAGTAAAATGGCTGAAATACTATCACAAAAAATTGTGTCCCATACAGATTCTTTTTCAGATAGACATTTAGGAGTTAGCAATGATAATTTAGAAGAAATGTTACTTCAAATTGGTGTAAATTCATTAGATGAATTAATAGAGCAAACAATACCTTCTTCTATAAGGAAAAATGACACCTTAAATATTTCAGAAGCACTTAGCGAATTTGATTACTTACAACATATTGAAAAAATCGCTAATCAAAACAAAGTATTTACAACTTATATTGGTAAGGGTTATTACGGTACAGTAACGCCATCTGTTATTAAGAGAAACATATTTGAAAATCCTAGTTGGTACACGCAATACACGCCCTACCAAGCCGAAATTGCACAAGGACGTTTAGAAGCATTATTAAATTTTCAAACAGCTGTTGCCGATTTAACAGCAATGGATTTAGCTAATGCCTCTCTTTTAGATGATGCAACTGCCGCAGCTGAGGCAATGTTGATGTTTTTCAATCTAAAAAACAAAAGAAAAGTAACTAAAAATATTTTTCACGTTTCAAATGCTTGTTTTGAACACATAAAGCAAGTGTTAATTACACGAGCAAATCCATTTGGCATTGAGATAGATTTCTTTGATGAAAGACCTGTTTATTCTGAAAAAAGTTTTGCTTGTCTTTTTTCATATCCAGAAAAAAATGGAAATATTGAAAATATTGAACCAGAAATAGAAAATGCACACAATGCCGATATTTATGTAGCCGTTGTTGCAGATTTATTATCCTTAACTTTGTTGAAACCACCAGGAGAAATGAATGTTGATTGCGTGGTTGGAAGCACACAAAGATTTGGTGTTCCTATGGGATACGGTGGACCTCACGCTGCTTACTTTGCCACTCGTGAAAAATTCAAACGTCAAATTCCAGGAAGAATTATTGGTGTTTCGCAAGATAAAAATGGCAACACAGGCTTACGAATGGCACTACAAACTCGTGAGCAACACATTCGTAGAGAAAAAGCCACCTCAAATATTTGTACTGCTCAAGCACTTTTAGCTATTATGGCTGGAATGTATGCTGTGTATCATGGACCAATTCGACTGAAGAGAATTGCAGAAAAGATACATCATCAAACTCAATGGTTAAATTCTAAAATTGAAAAGTTAAACTTCAATCAAAAAAACAAACATTTCTTTGATACTTTACACATTGAAACAAGACCTTCATTGGTTGAAAATATTAGAAACGCCTGCGATGCTCGAAATATTAATTTTAATTTTATTAACGAAACAGAATTTACACTTTCAATTGATGAAACTACAACAGTTAAAGATTTAGAAGAATTAGTTTATTTGTTTCTAGAGTCGAAAAGACTAAGTGTCGATTATATAGATTATACCATTCCTAAAAAAGAATACTCTATTCCAACAGCACTAATAAGAACCTCTAAGTATTTAACACATTCGGTTTTTAATAAGTACCACACCGAAACTGAGATGATGCGTTACATTAAACGTTTAGAAAAACGTGATTTATCACTAACACACTCTATGATTCCTTTGGGTTCTTGTACAATGAAATTGAATGCTGCCACCGAGTTAATTCCATTAAGTTTCACTGAATTTGCACATATTCACCCTTTTGCACCATTAAGCCAAACCAAAGGCTATCAATACATAATTGAAGAATTAGAAAAAGATTTAGCAGAAATTACAGGTTTTGATGCTTGTTCGCTACAACCTAATTCTGGGGCTCAAGGTGAATATACTGGATTAATGACTATAAGAGCTTTTCATATTGCTAATGGAAATAGCCATAGAAATATAACCTTAATTCCATCATCGGCTCATGGTACAAACCCTGCAAGTGCAGTTATGTCTGGAATGAAAGTGGTAGTGGTTGCCTGCGATGAAAATGGAAATATTGATATTGAGGATTTGAAACTTAAATGTGAAACTTATGCCAATAATTTAGCCGCCTTAATGATTACTTATCCATCTACGCATGGTGTTTTTGAAACCGCAATTATTGAAATTTGCGAGTTAATTCACCAATACGGCGGTAGGGTTTATATGGATGGTGCAAATATGAATGCACAAGTTGGTTTAACCAGCCCTGGCATAATTAAAGCAGATGTTTGCCACTTAAACCTACATAAAACCTTTGCAATTCCACATGGTGGTGGCGGTCCAGGAATGGGTCCTATATGTTGCACAGAGGAATTAGCACCATACTTACCAGGGCATTATTTCTTAGAAGGAACTAAATTTAACGAGCCATCAAATATTACGGCAGTTTCAGCAGCTCCTTGGGGAAGTGCAAGTATTTTATTGATTTCTTATGCCTATATAAAAATGCTTGGAAGCAAAGGCTTACTTAATGCTACAAAAGCTGCCATTTTAAATTCTAATTACATAAAATCACGATTAGAAAATGATTACAAGGTGTTATATGTTGGCGAAAACAATAGAGTTGCACACGAGCTAATTTTAGATATTCGCCCATTTAAAGCACTTTTTAATATTGAAGTTGTTGATATTGCAAAACGCTTAATGGATTACGGTTTTCACGCACCAACGGTTTCTTTTCCTGTTGCTGGAACTTTAATGATTGAACCAACAGAAAGCGAATCGAAGGAAGAAATGGATAGGTTTTGTGACGCAATGATTGCTATTAAAAACGAAATGCTCGAAATTGGTAATGGTATTTTTGATGAGCAAAATAATGTTTTAAAAAATGCTCCTCATACGCTTCAAGAATTAACAGCCGATGATTGGCAATATCCGTATAGTAGAGAAAAAGCTGCCTATCCATTAAATTGGGTTAGAGAACATAAATTTTGGACTTCTGTTGGTAGAATTGATGATGCTTATGGCGATAGAAATTTAATTTGTTCTTGTCCATCGGTTGAAAGCTACGCTGAGTAAAAATTACAAATGTGGAATTTCAACAATTAATAACAAAACATAAATCTGAGTTTTTTCCATTGCTTGGCTTTGATATAAACACCCGTAAGCACATTGTTTTTAACGGAAGTAAAAGTAATAAAGATTTAGACAACGCCACTTTATCTGATGTAGAAAAATTTACCAATTATTCAAGTAAAATACTGAAATATAACAATGCTTTTGCTTCAATTGGAGGGTATTTGGAAAAAAGAGTTATTTATAAAAACACCAAACATTTTGAAAATTCTGACAGAAACATTCATTTAGGTTTAGATATTTTTATGGTAGCAGAAACACCTATTTTTGTTCCTATCGATGCTGAAATACATAGTTTTTCCAATAATGTGGGCAATGGTAATTATGGACCTACTATAATTTTGAAACACAATATAGAAGAAAATATATTTTACACTTTGTATGGGCATTTAAGTTTACAATCGTTAGAAAATAAAAAAATAGGACAATTTTTACCTAAAGGAACAGAGTTTTGTGCAATTGGCAATTATCCCGAAAATGGAAATTGGCCTCCACACCTTCATTTTCAAATTATTATTGATATTCAAGACAATTATGGCGATTATATTGGAGTATGTGCAGCAAAAGATTTAAAATTTTACTCAAAAAACTGTCCGAACCCAAACCTAATTTTACAATCGAAATTATTGTAATAAATATATGGCTTAATTTTAGTGCTGAAATTTCTAAAAAAAATTATGTTTAAAACTTTAATTTTTATAAGCACACTACTTTTTTCATCTTATACATTAATTGCACAATTTCAACAAATTGGTGTTGATTATGCAAATCAATTAATTGAAGAAAATGCCAATAATCCACTTTTTACAGTTTTAGATGTAAGAACTATTTCAGAATATGAAGCTGGGCATTTACCAAATGCTTACAGAATTGATTTTTACGATAGCGATTTTGAACAGCAAATAGATCAATTAGATAAAAACAGAATTTATTTAATATATTGCCAAGCTGGATTTAGAAGTGGTTTATCATATCCAATGATGCAAAATTTGGGTTTTGAAGAAGTATATGATATGTTGGGTGGCTTTGGAGCTTGGGGTGCTACGAATTATCCTATTTCTTTCGAACCAGAACCCAACATACAAGAAATATACCCAAGTAATAATTGTGGTTCAACAACTTTTTCATTCGAAACAAAAGTGTTTCTGGAAGGCTACTTTAATGGAGAAAATCAATCACTTCTATTAAACGATAAAAACCTATTACCTAACCAACAACCGTTTGGAAATAGTGTTTCTAATATAAATGCAATGTTAAATAACAATGATGCTGTTGTTGATTGGATTGGTGTATGTATTCACAATAATATAGATGAACCCGCAATTGAGTGTTTAGCTACATTACTTTTAACAAATGGCGAAATAGTAACAACTAATAACGAGTCTTGTGTTTCTTTTACAAGTGCTTCCAATAATCAAAATTATCATATATCTATACACCACGAAGGACATTTATCTTTATACAGCAATGTAACAGTAAGTTCTGGGCAATTTTATGACTTTACTACTTCAATAGAAAATGCCAACGGAATTGAGGCAATGAAAAACGTTAATGGATTTTGGGTTGCTTTTGGTGGTGATTTTGATAATAACGGAATTGTAAACAATTTAGACTTTAATAATTGGTCTAATGAAGGCGCAAGTGTAAATACCTATGTTCCAGCCGATGCAGATGGAAATGGAATTGTGAATAACTTAGATTATAATGTATGGGCATTGAACAGAAGTAAAGTTGGAAAACCATTTAGTTTGTAAACAAAATTTGTTATGAAAAAATACATTTTAATTTTCTTCTTTATTACTTTTAATTTGACTGCTCAAAATGACTTTAGTACCTTTTTTGATGATATGTGTCAAGAGTTCAGTAAAGCTATTAAAAATAAGGAAAGCCTCAATATTCTTGAAATTGCTGAAGTTTTACAAAAAGAACATCAACAAACTTCCGATTCAATTATGCAATCCATTAAAAAAAATTACAATCCAAAATCTGATAATCAACTGTTGAAGTATTTTACAATTTACGCTACTTTTTATATGGTTGATAATTGTACTGAAGTTGAAAAATCTATTGAAAGTATTTCAGGTAAAAAAACGCAACCCAATGAATTTTTACTCTTTATTGAAAAAGAAGCTGAAAAGTTATTTGATAAATGCCTAAGCATAGATTGTGATAATTTTAGTTTAATTGAAGAAGAGTACATAGAATTATTGATGAACTACTTTTTTAAAGATAAAAAATTAAGAGAAGAAATTTATGGCGATGATCTTTTTCAAGCAACAATAGATCTTGAAGCCTACATGCCTTACAACAAAAAAAGATATAAAATTTTAATGGGTACATTTATAGAAGAAATGTTTAATGGACTTTAAAACGTTTTTTCTTATGAACAGAAGTAGATGCGATATATCGGCATTACTACAAGCAGAACAACAAAAACGTTATAAACTTTAATAAAAGCGAATAAATATTTAATCCCCATTTCTTTAACTTTGAAGTAAATTTTCCATTAATTTTATAACATCATTTTACACAAATTTTAATTATGGAAGCGGTAGTTCAGCTAAATAGTGTGGCTAAAAATGTTGCACCAGTTTTTGAAAAACAAAGAAAATTTTTCTTTTCAGGTGAAACTAAATCTTACAAGTTTAGATTATCTCAACTAAAGAAATTAAAACAAGCAATTAAAAATAATGAAGAAAAGATTTTAAAAGCATTGGCTACCGATTTGGGTAAACCACGTTTCGAGGCATTTGTTACCGAAATAACGTTTATGTATGAAGAAATTAACCACTTAATGCATAATCTTGAAAAGTGGATGCAGCCCAAACCAATTGGAACACCATTAGTTTTTCAGCCAGCAAGTAGCAAAATAATTTACGAACCATTAGGAACAGTACTTATTATCTCTCCTTGGAATTACCCCTTTCAATTAGCAATGTCACCATTGGCAGGTGCTTTGGCTGCTGGAAATACAGCTTTTGTAAAACCTTCAGAGAAAACACCAGCAACAGCTATTGTAATTGAAGATATTTTGAATGAAACATTTCCTGAAGAATTAGTAGCAGTAGTACAAGGCGAAGGGGTTAAAACCATTCCACCAATGTTAGACAACTTCCGTTTTAATTCGGTATTTTTTACAGGCTCGGTTGCCGTTGGAAAAATTATTGCTCAACAAGCGGCTAAAAACTTAACACCTTGTGTTTTAGAATTAGGTGGTAAAAGCCCTTGTGTAGTTGATAAATCAGCCAATTTAGATGTAAGTGCAAAACGAATTGTATGGGCTAAATTCATAAACGTAGGTCAAACTTGCGTTGCTCCAGATTATATACTTGTACATAAAGATGTAAAAGAAAAATTTATTGCTAAAATTAAAAAGCATATTATTGAAATGTTTGGAGAAGATGCTGAAAAATCTCCAGATTTAGGAAGAATTGTAAATAGCCAAAGATTTGAAATTTTAAAAAGTTATTTAGCACAAGGTGATATTTTAATAGGCGGACAAACAAATAAAGAAGATAAATTTATTGCACCAACGGTTTTAGACAACGTTAGTTTAGAAGGTCCAATAATGCAAGAAGAAATTTTTGGACCAATTTTACCTTTAGTTACTTATAGTTCAAATGATGAAGCTGTTGAAATTATAAGGAGAAATCCGTATCCATTGGCATTTTACTTTTTTGGAAACAATAAAAAAGCTGAAAACTTTTTTATTGATAATGTTTCTTTTGGTGGTGGCTGTGTAAACAATGCAATAATTCATTTAGCTAATCCCGATTTACCATTTGGTGGAGTAGGGTATAGTGGTCAAGGACGTTACCACGGTTGGTACAGCTTTGAATGTATGTCGCATCCAAAATCTGTGGTTAAATCGGCAAATATGGGAGAATTACCTTTGCGATATGCACCTTATAACAGTACAAAAGAAAAAATTGCAAGATTGTATTTTAGGTAA
>JAHDDA010000006.1:0-1352 GCA_020629595.1 Chitinophagales bacterium | reverse complement strand
TTATTACAAAACTTAATTATGAAAAAGCAAATAGTATTTCTTCTTTTAATAGCATTTATTATATCAAGTTGTTCAAAAGTGCCTATTACCAAGCGAAAGCAATTTAACCTAATACCTGCACCAACAATGAACTCAATGAGCTTACAGGCTTATGATCAATTTTTGAAAGAAAATAGAGTGGTAGAATCGGGTAGCGATGCAGCAATGGTAAAACGTGTAGGGCAAAAAATTGCATCTGCTGCAACTTCATATTTAAAATCTAAGAAGCAATTAAAAAGAGTTTCTAATTTTAAATGGGAATTTAATTTGGTTGATGACGAAACAGCCAATGCTTGGTGTATGCCGGGCGGTAAAGTAGTTTTTTATACAGGAATTTTACCTATAACTAAAAATGAAGCAGGTTTGGCTACCGTTATGGGACACGAAGTAGCACACGCTATTGCAAAACATGGAAATGAAAGAATGACACAAGCATTAGCCGTTCAAGGAGGTGGAATTGCCTTATCTGTTTTATTACAAGAAAAACGTTCCGAAGCCTTAAACTTATTTGCTCAGGCTTACGGCTTAGGTTCTCAATTAGGAATGTTGAAGTTTTCAAGAACGCACGAAACAGAAGCCGACAAAATGGGCTTAATTTTTATGTCAATTGCTGGTTATAACCCAAGAGAATCAATTGATTTTTGGGGAAGAATGAGTAAAATGTCAGGTGGAGAAGCACCACCTGAGTTTATAAGTACACATCCAAGCCATTCTACAAGAATAAAAGACCTAAACGAGTTTATGCCAAAAGCACTAAAATATTATGGAGGGCGTTAAAAACAACTTCAAATGTTTATTAAATTTGTTGTAATTATGAATTATAGTTTAAAAAATATAACAGTAGGCTTTTTAAAAGTCTGCTGTTTTTTTATGATTGCTTTTTCATCTTGTACATCGGCTACCGATTCGGTTTCAAAAAACATAGAAATTGAAGCCTCAGAAATTAAGTATATAGAAGATAAAGGACAAAAAATAGCCCAATACAATAATAGTAATTTTACAGGCGTAGCTATTACCAAACTTAAAAATGGCAATGTACATTACTCAACTTCTTATAAAAATGGAATAAAGGAAGGTGAGTGGAAAATTTGGTTTACCAATGGAAATCTTCAAAAAGAAGGTTTTACAAAAAATGGCAAAGAGCATAACATTTACAAAGAATATTACGAAACAGGTAAGTTAAAATATGAATACAATTACAACTTAGGAAAAAAAGTGGGCAATTGGAAATCGTGGTACGAAAACGGGCAACAGTGGACATCTCGTGATTTTGAAAATGATATTTTAAATGGAAAAGTTTTGGTATGGGATAC
>JAHDDA010000005.1:3866-21510 GCA_020629595.1 Chitinophagales bacterium | reverse complement strand
CAGGCTTTAAAATATTTTTCTAAACCAAAAATTAAAGACGAATTAAGCCACTACTGTCTCAACTGGTTCTTCAATCATTTTACGCATATTAATTAAAGCATAACGCATACGTCCTAAAGCAGTGTTAATACTTACGTTCGTCATTTGTGCAATATCTTTAAAACTCATATCGGCATAATGGCGTAAAATAACCACTTCACGCTGGTCGGCAGGAAGTTTATCAATTAGCTTACGCACTTTGGCTCTACCTTCTTCTTTAATCATAGAAGTTTCCCCATTTTCGTCTGAAAAACGCAATACATTAAAAATATCGAAACCTTCGGTATTAGTAATAGTTGGTGTACGCTTTCCTTTTCGGTAATGATCTATACAAAGGTTGTATGCAATACGCATTGCCCAAGGCAAAAATTTCCCTTCTTCAGAATAACGCCCTTTTCGTAGCGATTCAATAATTTTCACAAAAGTATCTTGAAAGATATCTTCAGCAATTACATCACTCTTAACAAAAAGAATAATTGATGTATAAATTTTTTGTTTGTGGCGGAAAATTAATTCGGCAAGTGCATTTTCAGTTCCAGCTACGTAAGCACGTACTAACTGTTGATCATCCATTTTCTTTAATGTAATAGACATACTTAAACTATTTAAGTGATTAAAAATTAAAAATGTTTTAAGTATTTGTCTATGTCTATAAAAGAAATTTTGGTTAATTAAAACAACTATAAGATGTGAGCATTTACACTTTAGTTGCAAGTGAATTATAAATATACACAAATATTGGCAATAACTATTCCTATTTCAAAGAAAAAAATGATTTTTTTGCCAAAAAGCCTAATTTTATTACCAAAACAAGGATTTTAACACCATTTTTAACCAATTTTATTTAAAAATTTATATTTCGGAATGTTTTAGAATAATTCATAATTTTTAAAATGTATTGAATAATGCACAGTTTTACAACAAGCTACAAGCATTTTGGCGGACATTTAAAGTAGAAATAAGATTTATTCCTATAACTTTTATAATAATTTCTAATTTTATTTGCTTTTACTTTATCAATTTTACAATTTTCAAATTTAAAAACGCCTGTGACAATAGATGTAATTATACCTGCTTACAATGAAGAAAGTTCAATTGGCTTAGTTATAAGCAATATTCCCAAAAATTTAGTAAGAGAAATAGTAGTTGTGAGCAATGCTTCTACAGATAAAACTGAAGAAGTTGCCACTAATGCTGGTGCTAAAGTTTTACAAGAGCCACAAAAAGGATACGGAGCCGCTTGTCTTAAAGGTTTAACTTATTTGAAAGAAAAAGGAAATAATGCACCTGATATTGTGGTTTTTATAGATGGCGATTTTTCCGATTATCCTGAAGAAATGCCTTTGGTAGTAAATCCAATAATTGAACAAGGTTTTGATATGGTTATTGGTTCAAGAGCTTTGGGTAATAAAGAAAAAGGAGCAATGATGCCTCAACAAATATTTGGTAATTGGCTGGCAACTACTTTAATAAAATTATTGTACAAAGTTACATTTACCGACTTAGGACCTTTTAGAGCCATAACTTGGCAGGCATTGGAAAAAATTAAAATGGAAGATACCAATTTTGGCTGGACAGTAGAAATGCAAGTAAAAGCCGCTCGTTTAAATTTAAAATGTACCGAAGTGGCTGTAAATTATAAAAAGAGAATAGGCGTTTCAAAAGTTACAGGCACACTTTACGGAACATTTATGGCAGGTTATAAAATTATTTATACCATTTTTAAATACGCAAAGTAAATTTTATATGAATGCTTGAATGTTGTCTTGCATAAGACGTTAAAACTGCTGAACAATTTATACATTTGGTTTTTTATTAAACACGATATATTAAATCCTCATTATCAATCATTAATTTGTAATTAACAATTAGTTATGTCATATTTAGAAACAACTAAAAACGTATATAAAAAAGCCGCCGAAACACCAGATGTGGGTTTATGTTGTACTACCACACCTATTTGGCAATTGCCTGGTTTAGATATTCCAGAAATAATGCAAGATATGAATTATGGTTGTGGTTCTACGGTTCACCCTCGTGATTTAGTTGATAATCCTAAAATATTATATGTTGGCGTAGGTGGCGGAATGGAATTATTACAATTTGCCTACTTTAGCCGCCAGGAAAGTGGCGTTATTGGTGTTGATGTTGTGCCTGAAATGATAGAAGCCTCACGTAATAATTTCAAAATTGCCGAAGAATTAAATCCTTGGTTTAAAAGCAATTTTGTTGATTTACGAATGGGCGATGCACTTAATTTGCCTATTGAAGATGAAAGTATTGATGTTGCGGCTCAAAATTGTTTATTCAATATTTTTAAGAAAGAAGAACTAAAGCAAGCCTTAAAAGAAATGTACCGAGTTTTAAAACCACATGGTCGTTTGGTGCTTTCAGACCCAACTTGTGAGCAAGCAATGCCACAGCATTTACGAGAAAATGAAGAATTACGAGCTTTATGTATAAGTGGTAGTTTACCACTTTGGGATTATATTAATATGATAACTGAAGTTGGTTTTGGAACAGTTGAAGTAAGAGCAAAACGCCCATATCGTATTCTTTCGCCCAACAAATACAATGTAGAAGAACTTATTTTTATTGAAAGCGTAGAAGTATGTGCTATTAAAGATCCAATGCCAGCAGATGGTCCTTGTGTTTTTACAGGTAAATCGGCTATTTATTATGGTAACGAAGATTATTTCGATGATAAAAAAGGACATACACTTTTACCAAATCAGCCATTGGCAGTTTGTGATAAAACGGCAGGTGCTTTAGCAAATTTGGAACGAAACGATATCTTTATTTCAGAATCTACCTATTTTTATGATGGCGGAGGATGCTGCTAGTTTATAGAAAATGAGATTATGAGACTTTGAGAAAATGAGAACCATCTCAATATCTCAAAGTCTCATAATCTAAAAGTCTAAAATATGCTTGAAATAATAGTGGTAATAATTTATGTTTTCTTGCTTTTGGCAATATTATTTTATTGTTTGTTAGAAGCTGGTTTAGCGATAAATTACCTACGCTATAAAAATAAATATCCGCTACCTAAATTGCTTTCCAATGAATTGGAAGAAAAAGACTATCCTAAAGTTTGTGTTCAATTACCTATTTTTAATGAGCTTTATGTAGTTGAACGCTTAATAGATGCAGTTTGCCAACTAAACTATCCAAAAGAGAAACTTGAAATTCAAGTTTTAGACGATTCAACAGATGAAACTTTAAAAATTTCAGAAAAAAAGGTAAATTATTACAAACAACAAGGTTTTAATATAAAATTGGTTCGCCGCCCCAATAGAAAAGGCTACAAAGCGGGTGCCTTACAATATGGTTTAGAAAGAAGTGATTGTGAGTTTGTTGCCATTTTTGATGCCGATTTTATTCCAGATAAAAACTTTTTAATGGTAAGCCTTCCGCATTTTAAAGAAAATATTGGAATGGTACAAACCCGTTGGGATCACTTAAATAAAGATTATTCTTTACTTACTCGTATTCAGGCATTCTTTTTAGATAATCATTTTGCTGTCGAACAATCGGGGCGAAATCTTTCGGGTTATTTTATAAATTTTAATGGAACTGCTGGTATTTGGCGAAAGCAGTGCATTTTAGACGCAGGTGGTTGGCAAGCCGATACTTTAACCGAAGATTTGGATTTGAGTTACAGGGCTCAATTAAAAAATTGGGAGTTTGTATATTTAGAAAACGTATTATCGCCTGCAGAATTACCTGCCGATATGCGTTCTTTTAAATCGCAACAATTTAGATGGATAAAAGGTGGGGCGGAAACTGCTATGAAACTTATTCCTAAAATTGCGAAATCTAAATTGCCATTAATGGTAAAACTCAATGCTTTTTCGCATTTACTAAGTAGTAGTATTTATTTAATTGTTTTTTTAACCGTAGTTTTTAGTTTGCCACTTTTAATGGTTAAAAATACCTACATAGAAACCGAATATGTTCATTATGCTTTGCCCTTTACGCTAAGTAATATTGCCGTTGCTTTCATTTACTTTGTTTCTATTGTAAAGAAAGATAATTTATCAAAATCATTTTTAGAGTATTTGGTTATTTTGCCTTTCTTTCTAATAATTACAATGGGCTTATCCTTACACAATACTATTGCTTTGGTGCGTGGTTTTGCTGGTGAGCAAACGCCTTTTATTCGTACACCAAAATTCAATATTAAAGCTGTTGGCGATATTTGGGCAGATAATAAATATATAGGCAACCGTAAAATTGATTGGGTTACTATTTTTGAAGGCGTAATGGTACTTTATTTTATTGCAGGCATTGTGCTGGCTTTTTACCGAATGGAGTTTGGCTTGTTGCCTTTACACATTATGGCGGTTTTGGGCTTTGGAATTGTGTTTGTGTATTCGTTGAGGCATAGTTGGCGGTAAAATAAAAAAGAGGAATTTTTAATATTCCTCTTTTTATTTATTATTAACAACTGTATTCTACGACTTAATATTCAACTTAATATTTACTTCTGGTCTAATAAATTTATCGCCTAAACTTTCATCATTTCCATAAATAATTCCCCAATCGGTTCTATTTATATTGAAATCTGCTTCTGCTTCAAAAGATTTTTCACTCACAAAAATTCTTGCAGGAAACTCAATATTTTTAGTTACTCCTAAAAGTTCAAGGTTTCCTAATACTGTGTGTGTAGCCCCTTTAAATTTGGTTTTGTCTTTATCTGCATCTTTTATAACACGAAGTCCTGTAATTACAAACTTCCCTGTTGGAAATGTTTTTATTTTGAAAAAATCATCGCTTATTAAATGTCCTCTTAAATTAGCTCCCATTTCCCCTTCCAAATCATCAACAGATATTGAGTTCATATCAATTATAAACTCTCCACCTACAAGTAAATCATCTTTCATACTTACTTTTCCTGATTTCAACTTAAATGTTCCATTGTGTTGTCCTGTAGGTTTTGTACCTATCCAACCAATAGAACTTTCTTTAGTATTAATTTGCTGAACATTAACGCCTGGTGCTTTTGAACTCACACCTTTTGTTTTATTTTCTACTGGCTTGGCTTCGTTTACCTTTGCTTTATCGCTATCGGGTGCTTGTGCGCAAGAAGCCAATATAAACAAGCCAAGCACAAATAACATTGTTAATAAATTACTGTTTCTTTTCATTTTGATATATTTTGTTTAATGTAAAGTTAAAAGAATCATTAGCTATAATAAACAAAGGTGGTAAAATGTTTATTTAATTAATCCAACAAATGCTTTTCATATAATCGATTTTCCTTTTCTAATACAATTGGCATAATTATTGGTGGTTAGAAATCAAACACGCTACAATGAATACTTTACTTAACAAGTTTATGATAAACCTCGACTTCCGAAATAAAATGATTGCTCTAAGCTCAATATTAGGCATATTATTTTTACTAAACTTTTTTTTGATTACCAATCTAGAAACTGACTTTGATGAAGTATCTGCATTCTTTAGCTCTATAATGAATGAAAATATTGCTTCGTTAAATAATGCTTCTTCTGAGGTTGTTGTTATGAATGAAAATTAATTATTTTCTTTTAACTGAAAATTAAGAAACAAAACGGTACTTAACAAAATAAGTCCTACAACTTGGTGTGCCGATCCTAAACCTACCATTACCTTATCTCCGCTAGCTGTTAATACAGTAGCAATCCCTAATATTACTTGAATAAGTAAAATTACAGGAAGTGCATATAAAGCATTACTAAAAATATTGTTTGCTTTCAGACTTTTAGCTTTGAAAAAATAAATTACTAAGATTATAACAAGCAAATATGCCAAGCCTCTATGTGTAAATTGAATTGTAGCTGCGTTTTCTAAAAAGTTTGTGTACCAAGGAGTCATAGAAAAAATGGTTTCTGGAATAAATACACCATTCATATCGGGCCAACTTGGGTAACGTCCTGCAATTTTGAGCCCCGACATAAATGCTCCAAATATTATTTGCACAAAAATTAGAAGGCTACTCAACCAAGCGTACATTTTAAAATTACTACCTGAAGCATCTACATTTTCCTTTTCAGCAATAAGTAGTTTCACTACCCACCAAAGCACAAATGCAAAATTTATTATGGCTAAAACTAAATGTGATGCTAAACGGTAATGACTCACATACGGGTTATCTACCAAGCCACTTTTTACCATCCACCAGCCTAATAAGCCTTGAATTAAATATAAAAACAGCAATATACCAAACCTAAAAAAATTGGTTAAATCTAACCTTTTGGTAAAGGTAAAAAAAGCAAATAAACCAAAAAGGAATGTAAAACCAATTCTACCCCAAACTCTATGAAACCACTCCCAGAAGTATATAAACTTAAAGTCTGAAAGAGACATTCCTGTATTTAGTTTTATGTATTGAGGGCTTGCTTTATATTGTGCAAATTCTTCTAACCATTGTGCTTCATTAATAGGTGGAAAAACACCAAGAATTATGTTCCAATCTGTCATAGACAAACCCGAACCCGTTAAGCGTGTAATGCCTCCAATCATTACTTGAATTAAAATAACAACCAACGAAACAATCAATAGTTTTCCTAATAATTTCTTATTAGCATCTGTCATTTGGTTTGTAAATAAGAAAAAGCTTTTTTCGTTTTTCATACAAAAAATTACATTTATAGTATAACACCTTTTTTAGTTAATAGTTAATCATTAACTAAAATCACTTTATTATTATTTATAAAAAAACCGTCATTAGAATATTGTTATTCTAATGACGGTTTCATATAGTTCTAAGTTTTAAAATTAAACTCCCCACAGTTCACGCAAAGCTAACCATTCGCTACCTTCCCACATAAAGGCAATAATAAACCAAATTAAGAAAAACAAAGGTCCTAAAATAGTTAAGGTCAAAGCTCTTTTTTCGTATTTCACGTGCATAAACTCCGCAACAATAAAGTATCCTTTTGCTATACTCATTAATACAAACATTATATTTAGAACTGCTCTGCTCATATCTTCTGGCCACATTAATGCGGCAGCCACTTCTAATACTGTTAAAACAGCCATAATTATAGTAGCTCGCCATACGGCACTTACCTGTGATTTGTATTGTTCATCTGTTAAATCGTGTCCCATTTTTAGATATTTAGATTTTGAGACTTTGAGATATTGAGACAATTCTTAATTGTAACTAACAAATAAAAACTTAAATTCTCAAAGTATATTTAATAAAAATTAAAACTATCAATGTTTAAAATGTGATTTTTTTCTCATAATCTCACATTTCCATTGTCTATGATTCTATAAAAGGTAGAAAGCAAGGAATACAAATACCCATACTAAATCTACAAAGTGCCAATAAAGACCTATTTTCTCAATCATTTCATAATGTCCACGGCGTTCAAAAGTGCCATTGGCTGTCATTATTAATGCCCAAATATTTATTAGTACGCCAGAAAATACGTGAAAACCATGAAACCCAGTGATTACGAAGAATAAAAAGGCAAATTGTATTGGATAGTGTTCTGTTCCCGGACCAAAGTTTATTTCGCTTATGGTCATTCCATGACCGTGTGATAATCCGCCTATTAAGTGTGTCCACTCCCAAGCCTGACAGCCTAAGAAAGCAACACCTCCAACAATTCCCCAAGCTAACCAAGTCATTACTCCTTTTTTATTCATTCGGTGGCCTTCTTGTACTGCACGCACTACAAAAACCGAACTCATAATTAGAATAAAAGTCATTATGGTTACAAAAATTAATGGATAACCTTCACCTAAAACAGGCATTGCACTAAATACAACATCGGGTGCTGCCCATTCTGGCGCACTCATTCTAATAGCTCCATAAGAAATTAGTAATGCCGAAAATGTAAATACATCCGATAAAAGGAAATACCACATCATTAGCTTTCCATAGCTTACATTAAACGGTGATTTGCCACCGTACCAGGCACTTTCGGGATTTGCAACGTCAACGTGAGACATTTCTTAATTTTTAAATTTTAGTGATTAGTGTTTCGTTAAACACCTTTTCAATTTTATAGTATTTTTCAGTTACACATACTGTGCTTGAAAAAAGAAATACAAATATAACCATAGTACATCCACAAAATGCCAATAAACAAGCAACAATTGCATACCAATAAATCTATGCGGACGACTTGATTCGTATAATTGTTGAACTGGGTTGCTTATTACATTATGTTTTGCCATTGAATAAAACAAATATGTAACCAAAAATATTAGACCTCCTAATATGTGTAAGGCGTGCGTTCCAGCAATTACTATTAAAAAAGAACCCGATGGATTTCCATTTAAGTGAATACCTATTTGGTCTAATTGTGTCCAACCACTCCATTGCAGGTATAAAAATGCACAACCTAAAGCTGTTGCAATTGCTAATAATATTTTATGAATCGCAAATTTTTCTTTTTTCAAGAAAATATACGATGCGTGCAATATAATGCTACTTGCAACAATAACAATTGTACTAGTAACAAATACTTCAGGCATTTTAAAGTTTTGCCAATTACCAGCAGCTTTTCTTACCAAAAACGCCGATGTTAATCCAGAAAACATCATTACTATACTTGCCATTCCCATCATTAAGGCAAACATTTTGGGATGTATTCTTCCTGAACTTAATATTTTCTTATTTTCATTTGAATTAGCCACTACACTCATGATTATATCTTTTGAAAGTTTTTATAACTATATTTTATCAATATACATCAAGATTTGCGTTATTGGTAAATACAACAACGAGGCATACATTACCTTCAAGGCGTATTCATTATTACAATTCAAATACAATTGAAACCCTCTATATACAAAAAAAGCTCCCAAGACCAGATTACTAATTAAATAAACAACACCACTTAAACCTATTAAATAAGGAATACAGCCAACTAAAACCATAGCTACTGTATATAAAATAATTTGAATAGCCGTATTTACGTTACGCCCGTCAAACTTTACAGGTAAAAGTTTAAAACCTGCTTTTTTATAATCATCGTACCCTAACCAGCCAATTGCCCAAAAATGTGGAAATTGCCATAAAAATTGTATAGCAAATAGTGTGTAAGCAACAAAACCTAATTTACCAGTAGCAGCAACCCAACCAATGGCTAATGGTAATGCACCTGGTATTGCTCCAATAAATACCGAAATTGGACTTATTCTTTTTAGAGGTGTATATATAAAAGCATAAGAAATAAGTGATATTGCCCCTAGTAATGCTGTAAGTGGATTAAAAACTAACCATAAAATTAACAATCCTGCTACCCCATGTAAGCCTGCAATGAGTACGGCTTCAGTTATACTCATTCTTCCAGTAGCCAACGGGCGATTTGCCGTTCGCTTCATTTGCTTATCGTACTCAATTTCTAATAACTGATTTATTGTATTTGCCGATGCTGTAACCAAAAAACCACCAATTGCAAGCAAAATGGTAAAATACCAGTTTTCAATTGTAGCACCCATTCCAAAACCAATAACAGCTGAAAAAACAACAGTTAAATTCAAACGCAATTTAACCAACTGCTCATAATCTTTGAGTTTCTGTGTAAAAACAGATTTAATCTGTGATGAATATGTTGTTGAAGTATTCAAAAAAATCTTGAATGTTTATTTATTAATTCTATAGAAAAATTCTTTCAATTTAAAAAAGCCCACACACAAATAAATGAGTGCGGGCATTTCTTTTTATCTTGAAGTTCTTCCTCCTTTCTTTTCAATTTCATTTAATCTACTATCAGGAATGGTTTGTGGTATAGTTTCATAACCATCTTTACCATAATCATAAGGCCAACGGTGAACTTCAGGAATTGCACCTGGCCAGTTTCCATGTCCAGCTTCAATTGGTGTTGTCCATTCAAGTGTAGAAGCGTTGTAAGGATTCTTCGATTTTGTTCTTCTTGTAGAAACCGCACTCATAAAGAAGTTAATAACAAATAAGAACTGAGCAAAGAATACAACGATAGCCGCTACTGTCATAAATATATTCAATTCTGCGTAAACGCTAAATGTTTCAAACTCATTGAAAGAATAGTAACGACGTGGAACACCTGTCATTCCTAAATAGTGCATAGGCCAGAAAATGCAATATGAACCAACAAATGTTATCCAGAAATGAATTTCACCTAAAGTTGTGTTCATCATTCTTCCACCAAATAATTTAGGGAACCAGTGGTAAACACCTGCAAATAATCCAAAACCTGCCGCTAATCCCATTACAATATGGAAGTGAGCAATTACGAAATATGAATCGTGTAATGGAATATCTAAAGCAGAGTTTCCTAAATAGATACCTGTTAAACCGCCCGAAATAAATAAAGAAACAAAACCTACCGCAAACAGTGTTGCTGGTGTGTAATTAATATTTCCTTTCCAAATTGTTGTAATCCAGTTGAATACTTTTACAGCAGAAGGTACAGCAATCATTAATGTAAATAATACAAATATTGAACCTACAAATGGATTCATTCCAGACATAAACATGTGGTGTGCCCATACTAAGAAACCTAATACTGTAATTGCCATTATAGAATAAACCATTGCTTTGTAACCAAAAACTGGCTTTTTAGAATTACAAGCTAAAATTTCTGAAACCATCCCCATTGCTGGTAAGATTACAATATATACCTCTGGGTGCCCTAAAAACCAAAATAAGTGTTGGAATAATATTGGACTACCACCTTCAATAATTTGACCAGCAGAGTTTCTTAATACTTCACCATTTATAAAAATATCTGATAAGTAGAAAGCTGTTCCAAAGTGTCTGTCAAAAATTAATAATAAACAAGCCGATAATAATACTGGGAATGATAATACACCTAAAATAGCTGTAAAGAAAAATGCCCATATTGTTAGTGGCATACGGAACATTGTCATTCCTTTTGTACGCATATTTAAAATGGTTGCCACATAGTTCAAACCACCTAAAAGCGATGAAACAATAAACAATGCCATACTTGTTAACCATAAAGTCATACCAATTCCCGAACCTGAAGAGGCTGTTTCTAAAGCACTCAACGGCGGATAAGCAGTCCAACCACCCGAAGCTGGTCCTGTTTGCACAAATAAAGAAACAAACATTACTACACCTGCTAAGAAAAAGAACCAATAGGATAGCATATTCATAAACGGACTTGCCATATCTCTAGCACCTACTTGTAATGGAATAAGTAAATTACTAAAAGTGCCTGATAAACCTGCCGTAAGTACAAAGAATACCATTATTGTACCATGCATGGTTACAAGTGCGTAATAAAATTCAGGGTCTAATTTTCCACCTTCAGCCCAACCACCTAACAATGTTTCTAGTATTGGAAAAGTTTCATTAGGCCAAGCTAACTGAATACGGAATAATACAGAAAATAAAACACCAATAACTGCCCACAAAATTCCTGTAATTAAGAATTGCTTAGCAATCATTTTGTGATCCATACTAAAAAGGTACTTCATCACAAAACCTGGCTCATGATGTTCGTGATCATGATGGTCATCGTGTCTATGACCGTGGTGGTCATGGTCGTGTGCGTGTCCTTCGTGAATATCAATATCTATATGTGCCATCTTTTAAATTAATGATTTTTAAAAATTGGAAAATACCAAATTGTTTATAATGAAGAAACAGAATTAATATCTTGTTGTTCGTTTTCTTCCTCAATATTTTCAGAAACTTTTTTTACAGAAGGTCCAAATGATTTAGAAAGAGGCTCTTGTTCTGCTTTCCATTTGTTAAACTCATCTGCTTCTACAACAAATACTTTCTTTTTCATATTGTAATGTGCTTTACCACAAAGCTCGGCACAAGCCAACTCATATTGAAAATCAGGGTTTCCTGTTTCTTCAATCATTTGCTCAGTAGTTTTTGTTGGCGTTAACCAAAACTGAGTTGGAATACCTGGTACTGCATCCATTTTTACACGAAAATGCGGTAAAAAGAAATTGTGCAATACATCCATTGAGTTAATTTTAACCAATACAGGCTGCCCAACTGGTAAATATAAATCATCAGCCATAAAATCATCTTTATTAGCTGGGTCATCCCAGTCTTGTCCAAATGGGTTGTCATCGGTCATTAACCTAACCGATTTGCGACCTAATTCGTTATCTTTCCCAGCATAACGAAGCGTCCAGTAAAATTGCTGTCCAGTAGCTTCAATTACAACTGCATTTTCTGGAGCTGGTCCCATAATTCTATTCCAATTGGCTAAACCATCTACTACTAAAAATACCATTACAACTGCTGGAACAAGCGTCCAAATTAATTCTAATCGATTATCATCTGGGAAGAATTTAGAAACTTTAGTTTTATCTTGTCTGTATTTCCAAGCAAAGAAAAATAACAAAATATGAGTTACAACAAACACAGGCACTGTTGCCCAAAGTGTTCTCTGAAACATTGCTCTTAAAACCGTTCCATGCTCAGACGATGGTTCTGGTAAGAAAAGTGGTGCATAGTGAAAACATGACCAAAATGCTGCTCCCATACCAAATATTAAGAAAAGAAGAAATAAAGTAGCATGTAAATTATTTCTCGATTCCTGAGTACGTTCTTCGCCTCTTAACGAACCCAAAAGATCCGAGGCTTTAGACACTCTATAAATGATTATTAAGACTAAAAAAATTGCAATTATACCTATTAATGTCATTGCTTATTATTTTTAAAATTTTCCGAAAAGTAGAATAGCATAAAATCAAAATCAACAAATATGCTTTCTAATTAACAAGTGCTTAAAAATTACACGTGGTGTACCATACTTTCTTTAACAAACGGATGATTAACAGGCACTAAAGATAGTTTTGCTAACCTCTGGAATGTTACAAAAATGAACAATCCAGCAAAGAATAAAGCTAATCCTATTTCTAAAGGTCCAAATCCAAAATTGAACATTTGTTGCCCTTCAACCATTATGTGCGAATGTTTTATTGCACCTGGTGTTGCCATTAAGTAAAAATCTAACCAGTGTCCAAAAATCACACAAGTACACACAATTACTAATGCTACTGTATTTCTTTTTGCACCAGCTGTAATTAAAACAAAAAATGGCGTTAAAAAGTTGATAATAAAGTTAGCAAAAAATTCAAATTTATAGTGATTGAACCTATCGGCAAAGTACATTGTTTCTTCTGGAATGTGACTGTACCATATTAACATAAACTGCGAGAACCATAAATACGCCCAAGCAACACTAAAAGCAAATACATATTTGCCTAAATCGTGGATATGCTCATCGGTCACAAACTTTAATAAGCCTTGACTTTTTAAGTAAAGTGCGATTAACGTAGCTGTAGCTTGGCTTGCTACAAACATTGAAATAAAGCAGTACCAGCCATATAAAGTTGAGAACCAGTGTGGGTCTATACTCATAAACCAATGCCATAATGCAGTAGAACTTGACACACCAAATACTACTAAAAACACCATTGATAATTTCTTACTTTGAATATAATTAGCCAATCCTGGGTTTTCATCACTGTCTTTTGAGTTTTTACGCAATAAATGCGTACAAACCCACCATAACACCAAGTAAACAGCAGTGAATATAAAGAATATTGTTGGGTTTAAAAACCAAGACTTATGGTCTATTAAAGCATCATAATTAGCGGCACTAGGGTCAACAATACCTTCATGAGCCCATTCATAAATATAACCATATCCTAAAACAAGGGATAAAGCAAATATTGGAACACCAACTAATACCGAAGTTCCCATTGCTTCGTGAATACGCTTTACCAAAATAAACCAACCATTGTAACCAACCGTTTGTGATGCTACAAAAAACATAGCGGCAAAACCAATAGCTGTAAAGAAGAAGCTATTTTGCATGAAGCTTACAAAAATTCTTGTTGGATGTTCTAAGTTTAAGAATACACCTACTGCAGCTAAAATACCTCCAGCTACCATTAGTATTAGTGCAGTGCTTTTCGCACCTCCACCAAATTCATATTTTTCGACTTCTGGCTTTAAATGTCCCATTATAGTCTGCTTAATTTAATTAATAATTAGTGTTTGTTTGAATTAGCTAAAATTAAAGAACTTCAAATTCAATTCTTCTATTTTTAGCTCTACCTTCTTCAGTAGCATTGTTTCCTACTGGAGATTTTGCCCCTAAACCTTTAAACTTCAATCTTGCTTTATCAACTCCATTAGCTACAAGGTAAGTAAATACTGCTCTTGCTCTATTTTCTGATAAACGTTGATTTAAAGTTGCATTTCCTTTGCTATCGGTATGTCCTGTAATATTCAGTTTCATATCTGCATTGTCACCTAAGATTTTGATAACATTATCTAACTCATCGAAAGAAGAAGGCTTAATTACATCTGAACCAGTATTAAAAGTTACATTTTCTAATACTATTTGATCTCCAGTCACAAAGCTTTTACCAGCTTTTACAGCGTCTTTAAAAGTAACTACTGATTTTTCTACAAAACTTTTTGAAGCATCAGCAACTGCACCCAATACTCCCTTTTTCTCATCTGAATGATCATTGTGTCCATGACTACCTTTTTTACTATGGTGATCATTATGCTTTTTATCATGACTATGTCCATAGTCATGGTGCCCATCATCGTGTCCATGACTATGTCCGTGATGTGCATTATGTTTGGCGGCTTCCTGTGCCGCTTTCAAACGTGCATCAATTGTTGCTTTTTGTTTTTCCAAAGCTTCTTCTTTAGCCACACAATCTGGAGGAGTAACTCCTAATGTCTTTCTTGGCATAACACCTCCAACAGAACCACGTACAAAAGCTAAAGCAGCAGCATCGCTATCTAATTTTTGATCGCCTTTTGCATACTTTGCTTGTAAATCTTTAATATAGGCTACTACTTTCCAACGTTCTTCTTTATTTAATTGAGAAGCGTAAGAACCCATATTATTTTTACCCCATTGGATAGAATGAAACATTTTTCCTTCTTCCATTTGTAAGTAAGCAGCTGCCATATAGTTTGGCACACCTGCTAAAGGACCATTATTTGTGGCTGAAATTTTTCCTTTTCCTTTTCCTGCAGCTCCATGGCAAACCCCACAGTAAACAGTATATAATCTTTTGCCTTCCTCTAAATCATCAGAACAAGCATAGGCATAAGGATTTATTAAGCTTGCAGACTCTTCATATCCTTCTGGTGTATCCGCATAAGGATATGGGATATATCCTCTTGCAACTGTTCCACTCACAGGCTGACGAGCTACTTTTCCATCGGCAAATACTTGTTCAACTTGTTGGTCACCACTTTCTTTTTCAATATCAGAACCAGCTCCTGGCGAAGGATAGTAAACATCATAGGCTCTAGAGTGTGCCATATCTGGCATATATTCTAAACCTGTGAAATTACCGTGTGATTTAACACCACATTGCCAAGCATATAGTATTAATAGCACTAAAACTATCCACATTATTGTTGTACGATCCAGTCTCATTTTTTATTTTTTGTTTTGAATGTAGAGACGTAGCACTGCTACGCCTGTACCTTGAATTGAATGTTATTGAAAAAAACACCCAATTAAGGAGCTTGCTCGTCGTAATTTGGTTTGTAATTTCTTGTTTCTCTTATTTTGGTTTCAACAACGCCCAATGAACGTAATTTACTTACCAACTTTTCTTGTTCTTCTTCCGATTCAAAATCTGCTAAATTGAAGATAACACCAAATCTATCACTAGTTAAACGTTCATCATATACTTCTGTATCTGCAAAAACCGAAAAGTTATTTCTTAAATAATAAGCTACAACCATTCCTATTGAAGCACAAAGAACCGTAAGCTCAAATGTTATTGGAATAAACGATGGAAGGGCAAATGCTGGTTTACCACCAAAGTTGTTAGGCCAATCTACAACCGAAGCTAAAGTCATTACACTTAATGCCAAAGTTGTTCCGAATGCACCAAACAAGAAACCTGCCGTATGTAACTTAGTTTCTTTACAACCCAATGCGTGTTCCAATCCGTGAACAGGAAAAGGTGTAACTGCATCGTGTATTTTTACACCTTCATTTTTCAAACTACGAACCGCCGCTAATAACGGTTCTTCATCATCGAAAAGTCCTACTAAATATTTATACATCTTCAATTAATTCTTAATTATCAATTGTCAATTATCAATTGACTTTTATTCGTCTTTATCTTTTCTGAATGCTGGTGAAGCTCCACCTAAACCATAATCGATTCCTGTTTCTGCTTTATCTTCTTCAGCTTGTTTAGCTAAATACTGATCACCCATTGATTTCAAAATAGATTTAACTTCTGCAATAGCTACTACTGGGAAGAACTTACAGAATAATAAGAATAAAGTCATAAATATTCCTATTGTACCAACATAAATTCCTACCTCAACCCAAGTAGGTGAGTAATATGACCAACTTGATGGTATGAAATCACGATGTACTGAAGTTACAATAATTACAAAACGTTCGAACCACATACCAATATTTATGAATATTGACATTATGAAGGTAACAGCAATACTTCTACGCATTTTCTTGAACCAGAAAATTTGAGGAGAAATTACGTTACAAGTCATCATTGCCCAATATGCCCACCAGTACGGTGCAGCAGGTACGCCCATCATTGGTCCAAAAATAAACGGATCGGCAATACGGTTATTTTGGAATACAAACTGCTCATATACGTTTCCAGAATAGAATGCCATAAATAACTCCGTTAAATAAGCAACACCTACAATAGACCCCGTCATTAAGATTACTTTATTCATTGACTCAATGTGAGCTATTGTAATGTAATCTTGTAAGTTCATTACTACACGAGCAATTAACATAAGCGTTAATACCATAGCAAAACCAGAGAAAATTGCCCCTGCTACGAAGTAAGGAGGGAAAATAGTGGTGTGCCAACCAGGTATTACTGATGTTGCGAAGTCAAATGATACAATAGAGTGTACCGAAAGTACAAGTGGTGTACATAATCCTGCTAAGATTAATGATAACGACTCGAAACGTTGCCATTGCTTAGCTGTTCCAGTCCAACCAAAACTTAAAGCATTATATATTTTTCTTCTTAAACCTGAAGCTCTGTCACGAATGGTAGCAAAATCGGGTAAAAGCCCTGTGTACCAGAATAAAAGCGATACAGTAAAGTATGTTGAAATTGCGAATACATCCCATAAAAGTGGTGAGTTAAAGTTGGGCCAAAGCGAGTTTAGACCTTCTCCACCACGAGAGTTTGGATAAGGGAAGATGAAAAAGGCATTCCATAAACGCCCCATGTGTATAAGTGGGAACAAACCTGCACATATTACGGCAAATATGGTCATTGCCTCTGCGGCTCGGTTTACACCTGTACGCCATTTTTGTCGAAAAATTAAAAGAATGGCGGAAATTAGTGTTCCTGCGTGTCCTATACCTACCCACCAAACGAAATTGGTAATATCCCAAGCCCATCCAATGGTTTTGTTTAGTCCCCACGTTCCAATTCCTTTCCAAATTGTCCAAGCGATAGATAAAACACCAACACCAGCAACCGTTGCACTAATCAAAAACCCGATTAAGAACAAAGGTGTAGGTGGACTTTCTACAGGTCCGCAAATATCATTTGATATATCGGTGTAGGTTTTACTACCAGTTATTAAGGGATCCCTTACGGGTGAAGTATATCCAGACATACTCTTTATTTTTTATTT
>JAHDDA010000005.1:0-3766 GCA_020629595.1 Chitinophagales bacterium | reverse complement strand
TGTCCACCGTGGTGTTTTACTTCACCTTCGTTTAATTTTTCATCAATATTACGAACTTTAGTTAAGTAGCTAATCGATGATTTTACGTTTAACGGTTCTAAAAGAACATAAGCTCTTTCGTCGCCTTTCCACTTGCTAACTTCGCTTTCTTTATCATTCATATCACCAAAAGAAATAGCTCCTGTTGCACAAGCCGTTTGGCAAGCAGTTTTCATATCACCATCTCTTAAAGGTCTTCTATCTTTCTTAGCTTCTAACTTAGCTACTTGTATTTTTTGAATACAGAATGAACATTTTTCGATTACACCACGTGAACGAACTGTTACATCTGGATTTAAAACCATACGGCTTAAATTATCAGCTAATACAAACTCATCGTTTGACGCCCCTGAACTTGCGTAGAAACTATCTGTTCCTTGATAATCGTACCAGTTGAAACGACGAACCTTGAACGGACAGTTATTGGCACAATAACGTGTTCCAATACAACGGTTGTAAGTCATTTGGTTAATTCCTTCCGAACTGTGGTTGGTTGCGTTTACAGGGCAAACATTTTCACAAGGTGCATTATCACAGTGCTGGCACATCATTGGCTGAAAAGCAACACGAGGATTTTCTCCATCTGGATCAGTTGCTGTATCAAATGTATAGTAACGGTCAATACGCATCCAGTGCATTTCATGTGCTCTATGCACTTCATCTTTTCCTACAATAGGAATATTATTTTCTACATTACAAGAAACAACACAAGCATTACAACCAGTACAAGCATTTAAGTCAATTGCCATTCCCCAGTGGTGTCCTTGTTTTAACTTATCATCCCAACCTGGGTAAAGGTCAACCATGTGAAAATGGCTATGATTACCTGATTTGTGGTCGTCTTTGTATTCTTTTAATGAAGTTTCTTTGATTATTTCACGATGGTTACCCATTGCATCCACATCTTCTGGATTTAATGAATAATGTGTTTGTGTTTGTGGTAAACGGTAACCAGAACCTACTTTTTCAGCAGTTGCTCCTGTTACTACATAACTAAATGTTTCGCCATTGAAACTCACAAACGGGAACATATTTTGACCTGTAGCACAGTGGTCTGTTCCTGGTTTTGTACGTCCATAACCTAAGGCTACGGCAATTACATTATTTTTTAATCCTGGCTGAACAGTTACTGGCAATTCAACTTCTTTACCGTTAGCTGAAACTTTGATAATATCATTATCTTCCCAGCCTTTTTCTTTTGCCATTTTCTTAGAAACAACTGCTACATTATCCCAACAAACTCTAGTAATAGCATCTGGAGCTTCTTGCAAGTATGGATTATTGGCATAACGCCCATCTCCTATTGTTTCCGATTCGTATAAAACAACCTCTACACCACTTGAAGCAAATTTATTTATAGCACTTTGTGCCGAAGATAAACTTCCTGAATTAAAACTAATAATACCTGCAGCCGGTGCTTCGTATTCATTTACTTCTGAATGTGTTTCTTCAGAATGTGCGTGATCATGCTCACCATTTTCGTGATTGTGGTCGTGGCTATGATCGTCAGAATGGTCTGTGTGGCTATGGTTATGGCTGTGCGTTTTAGCGGCAACTGCCATTACTGCTCCTCCAGCTCCATCGTGTAATAAGTTTAACCAAGCTTCTTCGTTACCTCCAAAGTTTTCACGCATAAAATCGTAGTAACTCTTATCGTAACCCGACCAGCTTAACAAGCTTTCTTCCATTGAACGAGTTTGGAACAATGGTGCAATGGTTGGCTGAATTATATGAACATCGCCTTTAACTGGCTCTACATCTCCCCAACTTTCTAAGTAGTGATTAGAAGGTGCAAGGTATTGGCAAAGTTCTGCTGTTTCATCAATTCTATCGTTGAAACAAATAGACATTTTTGCCTTTTTAATTCCTGATTTGAATTTTTCAGCATCGAAATAATCGTAAGCAGGATTTACATTGTTTATTAATAGGGCATCTACTCTACCACTGTTTAAATCGCTAACTAATTGGCTAACCGCTTTATCATCGCCTTGACTCATTTGAATTGGGTAACTAAAGTCGATTGTACTACCTATGCTTCCTAATTTATCGTTTATTGCATTTACTACCAACTGAACATTCACATCGTTTGAAGCACTTACTACTAAGGCTTTTCCACGAGCTGTTTTTAAGGCTTGTCCAGCTTTTTTAATAGTTTGCTTTGTGTGTTCGTCTAATTGAGCAGAAGAACTAGCGTTTCCGCCTACTGCTTTTAACAATTCTAAGGCAACAGCACCTGCTTGCGATGGCAAAATTGTAGCACGATAATCGGCATTTGCCCCTGCGGCTGTTACAAAAGATTCAAATTGGAAATGCTTCGACATTTTTGCGTGATGAGCCGAAACCTTTCTGTGTTTAACATAATCTGCCATTTGGCGAGTTGGTAAACCAAATGTATTTAAGAAATCACATTCAATTCCAACAATAACATCTGCCTTATCAAATTTGTAAGAAGGCATTACACGCTTACCAAAAGATTTTTTATTGGCTTCTAACAAACCAGCATTTGAACAAGCATCGTAAGTAACCACTTTTAAACGTGGGAAACGTGCTAAAACTGCTTTTGTAGAAGGTGAGGCAATAGTTGATGTTAACAATACAGCATTTGAAGCTGAACGTAATTTCCCGCTTACTTCTGTATCTAATTGTCGCCAATTTACTTTAGCACCATTGCTCATTGGTGTTTTTAAACGGGCATTGTCATATAAACTTACAACAGATGCTTGAGCTCTAGCAGAAGTTCCACCTTGTGTAATAGCAGAATTACTATTTCCTTCAATTTTTATAGGACGACCTTCACGTGTTTTTACTAAAACACTACAAAAATCTTTTCCATTTACAAAAGAAGAAGCATAGTAAGTTGGCATACTTGGCATTACCTGCTCTGGCTTATTCACATAAGGAATAGCTTTACGCAAAGGAATTTCACAACTTGCTGCAATAGTTGCTGCTGCTGTACTAAAACCAAGCATTTTTAAGAAATCACGGCGAGGAGCTTTTGTCTTTGCCGCATTTTGTAAAGTATTTACCAACGGTAATTTCTCTGGAAACTCGTTTTGAGCCTGTTCTAAAAACTCTGGCTTATTTTCGAGTTCATCGTAGCTTTTAAAATACCTTTTATTAGTATCCATTGGTCTGATTATATTAAACAATTGTTTTTTAAGTTGTTGCAATTAGTAGATTTCCTGTATTAGTAGTGGCACTTTTGACATTCCATACCACCAATATCTTGAACAGTAACTTTTGACTTATCACCGTCTTTAATTGCTTTGTGTAATTTTTCGTAGTGGTGTAAGTAGTAATCGTTTCCAGCAAAATTAACCTCTTGATTTCTGTGACATTCGATACACCAACCCATTGATAAAGATGAATGTTGTTCTACAACTTCCATTTCTTGAATCTCGCCGTGGCAATTTTGACATTCTAAACCACCTGCATTAACGTGTTGTGCGTGGTTGAAGTAAACGTGATCAGGTAAGTTGTGAATACGCACCCATTCAATAGGTTTTTCTTCATAACCTTCAATATACTTTTGCTTTTCAGGATCCCAACCTACTGACTCATAAATTTTAGCAATTTCTTTTGTACCGTATTGTGGTCCTTCTTTAATTGATTTGTGGCAATTCATACAAACATTAGCCGAAGGAATTACAGCAGATTTGCCTTTATTAGCACCTGAGTGGCAATATTGACAATCTATTTCCCATTTTCCTGCGTGTAATGCGTGTGA
>JAHDDA010000277.1 GCA_020629595.1 Chitinophagales bacterium | reverse complement strand
AAATCAACTAAATTTGGGTATGTCGAAAAATAAGAACCGTAGAAATTTCCTTAAAAATACAGCCTTAGCAAGTTTAGGTTTAGGCGTTATTCCTAATACATTAAAAGCTAAAAGTAGCAATAGTAAACCGCTGGAAGATTGCCCAGCTACTACTTCTGATTATTATGGTGAAGGACCATTTTATACAGCAAATGCACCACAAATAGATAATGGCTTATTGGCAAGCGAAACTGCTAATGGAGAAAGGCTGGTTTTAAGTGGCAGGGTTTTAAATTTAGATTGTACTGAAGCTATCCCGAATACAAAAATTGATATTTGGCACACCGACCACGAAGGAGCTTACGATAATGTTGGTTTTAATATGCGTGGTGTTACTTATACTAATGAACAAGGTTTTTACTTATTTGAAACTATTAAACCTGGTCGTTATTTGAATGGTGCTACCTTTCGTCCTTCGCATATTCATTTAAAAATTACGCCTCCCAATCATTCAAGTTTAACTACACAATTATACTTTGCTGGCGACCCATACATTGATGGCGATGCCGCCGCTTCTATTACTTCTGGAACGTATGATGCTACACATAGAATTATTGAATTAACAACAAACGCTAATGGTAAGTTAGAAGGCACTTGGGATATAAAAGTTGATGGCGAAGGAATTGGAATTGGTACTTCAAACGATTTACACTTAGAAAATGGAATGATTTATAAACTTTCACCCAATCCTTTTTCCGATAGATTGGTAATAAACTACGGTGTTTTTAGACCTGCCAAGGTGAGTTTAGCCGTTTTTGACGTGCAAGGAAGATTAGTTGCTAATTTAGATGAAGCACAATTGGAAGCTAATAAATATGAAGCTGTTTGGCAACCGCCAGCCAATTTAGCCAATGGGCATTATTTTGTTACCTTAAAAGTGAATGATTTACAAGTACATTATCAGAAAGTGAGTTTTATGAGAAATGTGGGATATGGATTTTGATTTTTTGAAATCGCAAAATTCAAGTCGTAAACACAAAAGACATTCAAAACCGAATTAACAAGTCTTAAACAATTTTACCTTATAATTTTTTTATCTTTGAAGTTTTAACTAAAATTCTTTTTATCAAGATAAAATAAATTAGATGCAAAAAATTAAACTTTTGCTGTGTTTGTTACTAGTTGCTTTAACAGTAAACGCACAGAAAACAGAAAATTACAACAATAACCCCTTTAAACAGTTGTACGAAGAATTGCCCACGCCTGGCGTTTATCATACAGCAGCAGGTGCACCTGGTCATGCATATTGGCAACAACAAGCCGATTATAAAATGAAATTGGTTTTGAATGATGAAAATCAGAGTGTTACAGGTGAAGAAACCATTACTTACACCAACAATTCGCCCGATGAATTGGAATACCTTTGGGTACAATTAGACCAAAATGTAAGGGCTCAAGATTCTGACACTTACAAAATAAGCAACCAAAATATTTCTGAAAAAGGAATGAATCCTTATGCTTACGGTCGTATGTTTAATGATTTTGATGGTGGTTTTAAAATTGATGCAGTTACCAAAGCCGATGGTTCTGAACAATCGCATACCATTAATAAAACAATGATGCGTATTAACTTAGATAAGCCATTAAAGTCTGGTAAGAAATATAAGTTTAGTATTAAGTGGCATTATAATATTAATGATCGTATGGAAATTGGTGGACGTTCGGGTTATGAATATTTTCCTGAAGACGATAACTACCTTTATACAATTGCACAGTTTTTTCCACGTATGTGTGTTTACAGCGAAACAGATGGCTGGCAAAACAAACAGTTTTTAGGACGTGGAGAGTTTGCTTTAGCTTTTGGCGATTATGATGTAGAAATTACTGTTCCTGCCGACCACGTTGTAGAAGCAACAGGCGAACTAACCAATATGAAACAAGTTTTAACACCTACGCAATTAAAGCGATGGGAAGAAGCAAAAACTGCCGATAAACCTGTATTAATTATTACACAAGAAGAAGCAGAAGCCAATGAAAAAAGCCGTTCAAAAGAAACAAAAACTTGGAAATTTAGTGCTAAAAATGTACGTGATTTTGGTTGGGTAAGTTCTCGTAAATTTATTTGGGATGCTCAAGGCGTAAACCTAAATGGTAAAACTATTATGGCAGAATCGCTTTATCCAAAAGAAGGAAATCCATTGTGGGAAATGTATTCAACAAAAGCAGTTGTTTTAACCTTAGAAGTTTACTCGAAATACACTTTCGATTATCCGTATCCAAAAGCAATTTCGGTACACACTGCTAATATTGGAATGGAATACCCAATGATTTGTTTTAACTATGGAAGACCAGAAAAAGACGGAACTATTCCTGACCGTACAAAATATGGAATGATTGGCGTAATTATTCACGAAGTAGGACACAATTATTTTCCGATGATTGTAAACTCTGATGAACGCCAATGGACTTGGATGGATGAAGGTTTGAATACTTTTGTGCAATATTTAACAGAAAAAGAATGGACAGATGAAACAGGAGAACCTTTCCCTTCTCGTAGAGGACCAGCCAATAAAATAGTGCGTTATATGGGCGGTGATAAAGAAAATATTTCGCCAATTATGACCAATTCAGAGTCTATTCACCAGTTTGGAGCAAACGCTTATGCAAAGCCTGCAACTGCCTTAAATATTTTACGTGAAACGGTAATGGGACCCGAATTATTTGATTATGCTTTCAAAACTTACTCGCAACGTTGGATGTTTAAACACCCAACGCCAGCCGATTTTTTCCGTTCAATGGAAGATGCCTCAGGGGTTGATTTAGATTGGTTTTGGAGAGGTTGGTTTTATACCAATGACCATTGCGATTTAGCTTTAGACCACGTAAAACACTACAAACTAAAGCCACAAGTAAACAAAGAAGGTGAGTATGCTTTTAACGAAGACTTCTGGGAAGAACGTGCGGCTTTAATTGCCAAGCGTATGGCAGAACAAAACGGTGAGACCAAGAAAAAAGAAGAGGAAAAAGCTGAAAAGAAGGAGAAAAAAGAAAAGAAAAAAGAAGAAAAGCCTGAAATTATTGATCCAAACAAACCAGAAACTTTCGATCCTTTAGAACGCTGGGCAAGAGATAAAGATGCGTACAAAGAATTGTATGAAGGAATGAGTGAACGTGCAAAAGGGTTATTCCATACCGATTTGAATTTTTATGAATTAAAATTGTCTAAAGTTGGTGGTTTGGTAATGCCAGTAATTATTGAAGTAGAATACAAAGATGGTGAAAAAGAAATTATGAAATTCCCTGCTGAAATTTGGGCAAAAGGAAGAAACGAAATCTTTAAGGTTATTCGTACCGAAAAAGAAATTGCAAACATAGTTTTAGACCCTAAAGAAGAAACAGCCGATACTGATAGAGATAATAACTATTGGCCTGCTAAAAAAGAAGAAACTAAGTTTCAGGAGTTTATGAATAAGTAATGAAACAAACTTACTAATTAACCAAAAGCCTCGCTAAAT
>JAHDDA010000276.1:2104-3497 GCA_020629595.1 Chitinophagales bacterium | reverse complement strand
TGCTTCATAATTGGTATTGTATTGCCAAATATGCATACCAGCAAACCACTTTTTTTGCCACACTGTATTAAAAAATGCTTGGTAACAATTGGCTTGTGTTTCTTCCGATAGTGTTAATTTTTCTATTGGTACATCATCAATCCATTCCCAAGGATTGATGGCACTATCTGTGGTACTTTTAAAGCCTATTTCGGTAAATAAAATTTGCTTATTATATTTTTTACTTAGTTTTTCAAGTGTAGGAATGTATTGTTTCCATCCTCTTTCTAATTCGGTAACACTCGGGTTGTTTTTTTCAACCAATGGAAAATAAGACTGAATGCCAATGTAATCTAAATCATCCCAAAAAGTAATTTCTTCGTATTCTTTGTACCAGTTGGCAGCATAAATTAGCTCACCTGAATAAACGGTGCGTACTTCTTTAATTAATTTACGCCAAAAGTCTGGTTTTTCGGTTGATAAACGATGAAATTCCATACCCACACAAAACATATTGGCATTGGCTTTTTCAGCAACTTTTGCATATCGTAAAATAAAGTTTGTGTAGGTTTTTTGCCATGTTTCCCAATTTTCTTCACTACTTGGAAAAATACTGCCTCGCCATTCATCTTCGTTTTTTTCTTGAAGCCAAATATGTGGTTTTACTAAAGTTTTAAAACCTGCTTGGTGCATTAATTGCAAACGGCTAACATATCCAGAATCGCTTTTTTGTATCATTATGCTATCGCCATTATGGTGCGAAACTTTTGGGCTATCAAAGTATTGTTGAAATCCCCAAGGCGTTACCGAAATCCATTCAATATTATTGCAACGTAAAAACTCAAAGTCGGTATCTTCATTAATGCCATAAACGGTTGCTCCTTTGTGTTTATTATTGGTTTGTGTAGTAGGGTAGGAGATAGTTTTGAATTGGATGAATAATACTAGAATACTAATTATCAACATAGTGTTTCCTATATTTTTGAAAATTGTTTTTGACATATTTCAGTATTAAATGTTTCAATCACGACTAATTCCTATACCAACAATAAATTTATTTGTGAGTTTACTGCTTATTCTTCACATATTTTTCCAGCCATTGGTCTTGTTCCCAAAGTAAATGAAGAATACTTTCTTTAGAACGATAACCATGGCTTTCTTTTGGTAAAATTACCAAGCGAACCGTTGCACCTAAACCTTTAAGTGCATTAAAATAACGTTCACTTTGCATTGGATAAGTTCCCGAATTATTATCGGCTTCTCCGTGAACAAGTAGTAAAGGTTGGTTCATTTTTTCGGCGTGCATAAAGGGCGACATTGTATTGTAAACATCTGGAGCTTCCCAGTAATTTCTTTGTTCACTTTGGAAACCAAAAGGTGTTAAGGTTCTATTGTAAGCTCCACTTCTTGCTAT
>JAHDDA010000276.1:0-2004 GCA_020629595.1 Chitinophagales bacterium | reverse complement strand
TATCCAATTGGTAAATACAAAGTTCCCGAAAGTTCTAAACCATCTTCACGTTTGTAATTGATAACTTCTTTGTGTACATCTTGAATACTTTTAAATGGATTTTCAAATTCAGTTATTTGCTTTAGTTTTTCATCTTCAGTATTTCTAAAATAATAATTTGGGTATTCTTTAGGCGATTCAATGCGTACTAAAAGTTCTTTGTTTTTAGTGTCATAATCTCTAATGTCTTCAATTTTATCGGTGTATTCCGATTGGTAAACTCTTTCTTTTTTCTGTGTTTTTAGGTTTAGTTTATCTACAAAAGGAAACTGTCCTTCTTCAGAAAAACCATCACCAATTGAGAAAACTTCATTATCAACAATGCTTAATACCCAACTTCCCATTTCATTTCTTTCCGATACAAAATTACCTGGATCGCTATATCTGTCTTGGTAATTTCTATCATACAAAAGAACAGGTTTTTGCGATGCGTTTGATGGATTAAATATGTAGGATTTTGTGTTTCTGGTATTCCACCAATAATCGTGGGCAATAGCTACATCATTATTTCCCCATTCAATATCATACACTCTATTTATTGTTTTTAGCACACTTTTTCCATCAGAATTAAATGGAGCTTCCATTTGAAACACTTCATCACGAAATTCTACTTCATTTTCTGGATTGCCTTCATCTAAAGCTACTGCATAACATAAAGTTGCTGGCTTATCGCTTCTCCATCTAAAATTACGTTTACCTGTTCTTACCGCCATAAAACCTTGTGGTAAATCTTCAATAAGTGGAACTTCCAAAACGGTTTCTACTTTCTTTCCTTTTTTAGTATAAATAGTGGTTTTAGAAGGAAAACGACGGTAAGGAACTAAGTAAGAAAACGGTTTTTCAATATTTACAACAAGCACATAATTGCCATCGGGCGAAAAATTAATGCTGGTGTACAGATTATCGTCTAACCACTTTTCTTTTGAACCATCTAAAGATACTTTATACAATTCTGATAAGGCTAATTGCTCAAAATTATGTTCATCATTTTTGTTTTTAAGTAAATCTTGATAGGTTCTGTTTTGGGCTTTTTTTCCTCCATCATTTACCGAAATGGTTGGTCCTGTTGGAACGGCAGTTTTTGTATCAATTAGTGGTTTTCTATTTTCAGAAATCATCTTAACCAACAAGGCTTTTCCGTTTTCAAACCAATTAATTACACCTCCAACATTGGCATTCAAATTTGCTTCAGAAATTTTTGTAACCTTAGCCGATTTAATATCTAAAACCCACAATTCAACACCTTTTGCGGTGGTATTGGTAAGGGCAATTTTACTTTGATCTGGTGACCAGCTAAAATTCGTTAACTTAGGATTTTGGGGTAATCCTTTTACCTGAATAATATCGGCATTTTTTTTATTGAGCTTTTTAATTTCAACATTATTGAAATAGGTAACTCTGCTACCAATATTGGTTTTTGGATCAATTCGTAAACCGCCCAAACGCAGTTCTTCTTTAGATAATTCTTCAATAGATTTATATGAATTTCTGTAAAGTAATATCATATTTTCTTTATCATCATCAAGCAGTACGCTTGGAGCTCTTGGCACATCAACCAATTCCAAAATTTCTTGTGGAGGTGTTTGATAAATCGAGCTTTCTTGTGCATAAGTAAACATAGAAATCAATAAAAATGCAAGACTAAAAAAGTGTTTCATAAAGTAAAAATTATGTGTAACGGGTTATTAACTTATGGACAAAAAAATATTTTTTGAAAGTGCCAATTTTCTCATAGCCGTAGGTTTAAACCTACGGCTATGAGAAAATCTCATTGACTACAAGTTGACCGCCCACTACAATTAGGGTTTAGTGATAATGGTACGTGGTTTTCTAATTTTTAATAAAAATAAGGTGTTTTGAGATTGCTTCACATAATTTATGAAGATTTTCATATTGTTACTATAAAAGAAATACAAATTGCACAACATAATGAGCATTTTTTTGAAATGTTGCTTATTTGGAAGT
>JAHDDA010000275.1 GCA_020629595.1 Chitinophagales bacterium | reverse complement strand
TAATTTTATGAGAAAACCCTATTGTTAGAATATCTTTACAAACTTATTAGTAATTTGAAATAACAATATCTACAATAATATGACACTTGCCGAAATTCTTAAAGACTCGAAATATAAACTAACACAATTTTCTGAAACGCAAATAAAAGCACTTGAAGAAAGCATTTGTATTGAAGAAAAAAGAGGGAAAAAAGCTCCTTATGTAAACTGCCTTGTGCGTAGAAAAGCCATAAAACTAACACCCGAAGAAGCCGTTCGACAACTGTATTTAATGGTGCTAAACCAAAATTACAATTATCCTTTCGATAGAATGGAAATTGAATATTCGGTGAGTTTTGGACGAGAGAAAAAACGTGCCGATATTGTTATTTTCGATAAACGTGATGTACAGGCGGTTTATATAATGGTGGAATTAAAAAAGCCGAAACTTAAAGACGGAAAAGAACAATTAAAAAGTTATTGCAATGCCACAGGTGCACCTATGGGCGTTTGGAGCAATGGCGATTCTATTTCGTATTACAACCGAAAAGATCCAAATTATTTCGAGGATATTCCAGATATTCCAAAAGCCAACGAAAAACTATCGGATATACTTACCGAACGCTGGACGATTGATGATTTAATTGCTAAAGACAAGCTGGTAACCGAAAAAAAATCGTTGAAAGACCTGATTTTGGAAATGGAAGACGAAGTTTTGGCAAATGCTGGGGTGGATGTGTTTGAAGAAGTTTTTAAACTCATTTTTACCAAACTGTTCGATGAGTTACAAAGTGGTCGCAACCGTTCTCGATTTTTGGAATTTAGAAACTATGGCGATACAGAAACCGAATTAAAAGAGAAAATTCAAGATATTTTTGATAAGGCAAAAACCAAATGGGAAGGCGTTTTTACGCCCGAATCTCGCATAATGCTTACACCTTCGCATTTATCGGTTTGTGTTTCTTCTTTGCAAGATGTAAAATTGTTTAACTCTAACCTTGATGTAGTAGATGAAGCCTTTGAATTTTTGATAAACAAAAGCAGTAAAGGCAACAAAGGGCAGTATTTTACGCCACGTTATGTTATTGATATGTGCGTAAAAATGCTAAACCCACAAGCACACGAAACCATTATTGATACCGCCGCAGGAAGCTGTGGGTTTCCTGTTCACGCTATTTTTCACGTTTGGGAACAAATATTAAAAGATAAAGGCATTCCTAAAAGCCACCTATTTACCAGCGAAGAAAAACCGCAAGAATGTGCCGATTATGTGCAAGAAAAGGTTTTTGCTATTGATTTTGATGAAAAATCGGTGAGAGTTGCCCGAACCCTTAACCTCATTGCTGGCGATGGGCAAACCAATGTTTTACACTTAAATACGCTTGATTGGGAACGCTGGAATGAAAAAACAGACGATGAAGATTGGCAAGATACTTATTTTGACGGTTGGCGAAAGCTAAAAAAACTACGAAAAGACAAGAAAAGTAACCGAGATTTTAACTTTGATGTGCTAATGGCAAACCCACCATTTGCGGGCGATATTAAAGAAAGCCGAATTTTGGCTAAATACGAATTGGGCAAAAAGCCCAACGGAAAATACCAAACCAAAGTTGGGCGAGATATTTTGTTTATTGAACGCAACCTCGATTTTTTAAAACCTGGCGGACGAATGGCAGTTGTTTTGCCACAAGGACGCTTTAACAACAGTAGCGATAAAAATATACGAGAATTTATAGCCGAAAAATGCCGAATTTTGGCAGTTGTAGGCTTGCACGGAAACGTTTTTAAACCCCACACAGGCACAAAAACAAGCGTATTGTTGGTGCAAAAATGGGACGACAAACTTTGCCCAAAACAAGAAGATTACCCCATATTTTTTGCCACAATGCAACAGCCCAGCAAAGACAATAGCGGTGAAAAAATATTTGTAAAACAAAAAGATGTAGCCCAGTTTAAAAACAACCAACTTGCCGAACCTGTGCAACATTACGAAACTACGCCCCAAGAAAACAACGAATATTTGTTGGACACACACGGACACCTAATTGTAAAACACGACCTTTTTAACCACGATAATTTAACACAAGATGGCATAGCCGAAGCCTTTACCGAATTTGCCAAAAAAGAACAACTCTCTTTTGTGGGAAAGCACTAAGCCCTTTTAACCAAGCAAAGTATAAGGCTTTGTTGGAAGGGCTGGAAATTAGTATTTTGAATTTATCAGAGGTACTAAACGATAATTTAGTTGGAAGGATTGATAGTGAATATTTTAGAAAGCACTTTATAAGTTTTTTTAAAGAAGTGCCTAATTTACAACCATTAGGTTCATTTGTGAAAGAAGGTTACAGAGTTGTCTATGAAAACACTAAAATTATAGATAAAAAAGAGGCTAAAAATAATAATTGTCCTTATTTCCTTCAAGCAACAGATTTAGAAACACCATTTATAAAAAAGGATAACTTATTTTATGTAGATAATGAACAGTGGGAACGTTATCCTAAAGGAAGAATTAAAGCAGGTGAGATCTTAATTGAAGTAAAAGGAAAAATTGATAAAGTTGCTATTGTACCAAATGATTTTCCAGAAAAAACATTAGTAACTGGTAGTTTATTCAAGTTAAAAGTTAATGAAAAAATAAGTAAACACGTTTTACTAACTTATTTGATTTCAAAGTACGGAAAATCATTTAAAGATAGATTTAAAACTAATTTATTAATCGCTTATATAAGTAAACCTGATCTTTATAGAATACCGATTCCAACTTTTTCTAATAATTTTCAGTATAAAATTGATGAGATATTTAATATAATTTTCAAATCAAAAGAAACCTCCAAACTCCTCTACACCCAAGCCGAAAACGAGCTATTAAACGAAATAGGCTTACAAAACTTTCAGCCCAGCCAAGAAGCGGTAAATATTAAATCTTTTTCGGCAAGTTTTGGTACTTCTGGCAGGTTAGATGCCGAGTATTACCAGCCAAAGTATGATGAGATTGAAAAGGCATTCAATAAATTTGAACGTATAAAACTTGTTAATCTTGTAAAATATAAAATTTCAAGTGGAAGTACACCAAAAGCTGGCGGAAATGCTTACACAGATAAAGTAAATGGCATTCCATTTATTAGAGCTGTTGATTTACAGAACGGTGAAGTTTCAACTTCAAATTTTAATTATGTTAAGCCTGAAATTCACCAAAAACTTTTAAAAAGAACTCAATTAAAACAAAACGATGTTCTTTTTTCGATTGCAGGAACGGTGGGAAGAACAGCAATTTTTAATCACAGTTTTGAAGCAAATATTAATCAAGCAGTTTCGATATTAAGATTTGAGGAAACCAAATTATTAAGACTTTATTTGGTAGCATTTTTCAATACAGAAATTGGAAAGATCTACATTTCAAAGTATGCTCGGCAAGGATTACAAACTAATCTTAATCTTGTTGAAGTAGGCGAACTATCTATTCCAATAATTCCAATAGAAACCCAACAAAAAATAGCCAATTTAATATCCGAAAGTTTTGCTTTAAAACA
>JAHDDA010000274.1:2406-3516 GCA_020629595.1 Chitinophagales bacterium | reverse complement strand
ACCATATTTGTTGGTCCAATTACCAATTTAGCCGATGCTCGTTTTTACGCTGCTTTTGAATTTGATTATTTGGTTTTTGATATTAGAGAAAATGCCAAAAATAAAGTTGATATAGAACTTTTTACTGAAATTAAAGAATGGCTTACTGGTGTAAAGTTTGCTTGTATTGCCACTTCATTTAATGAAAACTTTGATTTATTTTTAAATGAAGAACAACTAAATGATTTAAAGAAAATTGACCCTAAAGATTTAACTAATTTCGATTTTAGTGATAAAACTTTTATGATTGATATTGAAAATTATTTAGAAACACCTGTTGCTCATTACGATTTTGTGGGTGATTGGTTCGATGAACATTTTGATGAGTAATATTTTCATTTTTTTTACGTACTTTTAAAGTATGAACCTACAAAACCTCGCCTATTTTTCAGTTTCTGCTGTAATTGTTATTGCAACTTTAATGTATGGTCAAAGTTTGCTTGTTCCTTTTGTTTTGGGAACGCTTTTATGGTTTATTATTCACGAGTTTAAAGCCGCTATTGATAAAATTCCTTTTATAAAACAAAAGTTGCCTTCTTGGGTAACAACTTTTCTTTCTTCGGTATTGCTTATTGGTTTTGTGGTGCTTGTTGTTGAAATTTTAATTGTAAATATCAATAATATTTCTTCGCAATTTGATAGTTATGAAACCAATATTGAACATCTTTTTGATGATATTAATGAAAAATACCAACTAAACGTAATTGAAACACTCAAAGAATATTTCAATAATTTTAATTTCGGAAATATTATAAGTGGCTTAATTGGTTCGTTGAGTAGTTTTTCGGGCAATTTATTTATGGTTTTAATTTACGCAACTTTTATTTTGCTTGAAGAAACTTATTTTACCGAAAAATTAAAGAAGCTAATAGTTGATGAAAAACACCTTACTAAGGTGAATAAAATAATTTCAAAAATTGAAGTTTCCATTGCCGATTATTTAAAGTTAAAAACTTTTGTAAGTTTACTAACAGGTATTTTAAGTTATATTGCTCTTTTGTTTATTGGTGTGGATTCGCCAAGTTTTTGGGCATTTTTAATTTTCTTACTCAATTTTATTCCCACTATTGG
>JAHDDA010000274.1:0-2306 GCA_020629595.1 Chitinophagales bacterium | reverse complement strand
TAAATTTTAAAATAGATTAATTTTCTTTTTGAATAACCGTAAAAACTTAATTATAAATAACTTTGTCGCAAAACATAAAAAAAGCTATGGAGCAAAATGTTGCTATTGTTGGAGGAGGTTTAGTAGGATCATTACTTTCAATATATTTAGCCAAAAAAAATTACAATGTTTCGGTGTATGAAAGCCGACCTAATATGCGCGATAGAAATGTTGATGGAGGACGTTCTATAAATTTAGCCTTAAGCCATAGAGGTTGGAAGGCATTAGAAGAAGTTGGAATTGCTGATACTATAGAAGAAATTGCCATTCCAATGGAAGGACGTATGATACATCAAACCGATGGACAAGTTCAGTTTCAGCCTTATGGACAAAAAGGAGAGGCTATTTATTCGGTTTCTCGAGGGCAATTAAATAACGAATTAGATAAACTTTCTGATACACATAAAAATGTAACTTACCATTACGAAACTAAATGCACCGAACTTGATTTGCAATCGAATATGTTGTATTTCAATACACAAGAAGGCATTTTAAGTGTAAAACCCGATGTGATTTTTGGAGCTGACGGTGCTTTTTCAAAAGTTCGTAGAGCTTTACAATTTAAAAAGCGTTTCAATTTTAGTCAAGAGTTTTTACCGCACGCTTATAAAGAATTAAGTATTCCAGCCAATGAAGATGGCAGTTGGAAATTGGAAAAAAACGCATTGCATATTTGGCCTCGAAGAAGTTTTATGTTGATTGCCTTACCCAACTTAGACGGCAGTTTTACTTGTACACTTTTTTTAGCTTTTGAAGGTGAAGATGCATTTGAAAACCTAACAGATGAAAAATCGGTAATTAAGTTCTTTGAAAAAGAATTTCCAGATGCTTTGCCATTAATGCCCACTTTGGTTGAAGATTTTTTTGAAAACCCAACCGATACTTTAGTAACCATTCGCTGTAATCCGTGGAATAGAGAAAATATTTGTTTGTTAGGCGATGCCTCGCACGCAATAGTTCCTTTTTATGGGCAAGGAATGAATTCGGGTTTTGAAGATTGCCGAATTTTGAACCAATTGATAAATAAACACGAACAAAAACCAGAAGGCTTAGATTGGAATAATCTTTTAGTGGAATATAGTAATTTACGTGTGCCAGATGCAAATGCAATTGCCGATTTGGCATTAAAAAACTTTATTGAAATGCGTGATGATGTAGCGGACCAATCGTTTTTGTTGCGTAAAAAAATAGAAAAACACCTACAAGCTAATTTTCCTAATGAGTTTACACCAGCATATTCATTAGTAACATTTAGCCCCGATATTCGATATTCAGAAGCATTACGCAGAGGAAAAATTCAAGATAAATTATTTGAAGAATTTTTCAAGCAAGAAAATATTAGCGAAAAGTGGGCAAATAATGAGCTTAATGATGAATTAAATCAGTTTTTAGAAAAATATAAACAGGCTATTGCTTAAAAAAGTGTTTTGGCTTTAAATTTGGATAAGCTTGAAATAAGATTTTGCAATCTTGAAGGTTCACAGAAATTTTCAAGGTTTTTTAGAAAAATAATTACCAATTATAAATAAAATGAGCAACGATAATCAAAAATCGCTATACGGAGCACCAAACGAAGACTTTTCAACTAAAATAAATCATTACACTATTATTGTTTATTCTGAAAACTTACCAGGATTGTTGCAACGTGTAGTAACAACTTTTACAAGAAGAAAGAAGAATATTGAATCCTTAAATGTTTCAAAATCGGAAACAAAAGGATTGCACCGTTATACCATTGTAATTAATAGTACCGAAAAAGAAGTACAAACTATTGTTAAACAATTAGAAAGAATTATAGAAGTTGTAAGTGCGACTTACCACGTTGATAAAGAAATTGTTTATCAAGAAATTGCTTTGTATAAAGTGCCATTAAAAGCTCTTTTAGGAGGAAGTCATATTGAACGTATGGTACGCAGGCATAATGCCCGTATTATGGAAATTGAAGCAGAGTTTGTTGTGATTGAAAAAACAGGACAACAACACGAAACACAAGCACTTTTTGAAGATTTAGAAGATTTTGGATTACTTGAATTTGTTCGTTCAGGTAGAGTTGCCGTTTCTAAAAAGAACCAAAAACCAGCCGAACGCCCTACAAGTGGCGATATGATGCGTGTAGAAGTTTAAGTTTTTTAATTATGGAAATTATTGTTTCAAGAGATTGAAAATTTATTGTATTACAAGACAAAATCAGAAGTAAAGTCGTAGTATTGCTACGACTTTATTTTTTACAAAATATAACCTAAGTTGCAATGTACTTAGTAGGGACA
>JAHDDA010000273.1 GCA_020629595.1 Chitinophagales bacterium | reverse complement strand
GAAAAAACAACAAACGATTTTCTGGTAGAAAAAGAAACACTACAAAATAAAGTGTCGAATTTTGAAAAAATACGAGAGGCACTTGAATTAAAAATAGAGCAACACGCACAAAGTTCAACCGAAAAAAATGGGACAATTTCGTTTTTAAAAGAAGAAATAAAAACACTTCAGGCAGAATATGACAGCCAGCTTAAAATAATTGAAATTAACGAACAAGAACAAAAACAAACCTTAGAGGAAACAAGTAAACAACAACAAGAATTATTGGAGAAAATAAAGGTATTGGAACAACAGAAGAATCAACAACAAACGAATATTTTAACTCTTGAAGAAACCAAGCTGAAATTACTACAAGAAGCTCAACAACAAAAACAAGAAAATGAACAATTTGTAAATAAAATAACCGAATTTGAGCTACAAAACCAACAGCTACAAAACGATATGTCGGCATTAGAAGCCAATAAAAACCAACTTTTACAAGAACTGCAGAGTATAGAAAATAATTACAGCCAGCAAACACAAGAAGTTGGAGAACAACAAAGCAAATTACAAGAAGAAATTAAGCAATTACAGCAACAAAATATTGAGTTGAACGAAATACTAAGCAAACAAAAAGAACAAAGTCAAATTCAAGAAAACGAACAAATAAACCTAAACAAGCAAATTGTTGAACTTGAAATGACCAAAGAGAAAATTAAAAAAATATTCGAAAAAGAAACAAATATTTTAAAAGCGAACTATCAAAAATTAAACAACCATAACACTAAGTTATACCAACAATTTGCCAATTTTAAAGTGCAAAAAGAACAAAAAGAACAGCAATTACTAAAACAAGTAGAAATTTTAAGAAAGCAAAATAAACAAGTAATTGATAAAATAAACAAGCAGAAAAAGCAAACCGAACTAGCCCAAAATCAAGCAAAAAATAAAAAAACGCTTGATATTGAGAACAAATTAGACCATTATATCCTTGAGATTGACAAATGTTTAGAATTATTAAAGCAATAATCAACTAATAAGGCTTAACTTTATACAGTTTTACGTTGTAAAGTGTAAAAAGTAGAGAGAATTTTGAGCTTAAGTAATGGTTAGAGTTAATTTTTTCCATTGCTTTACATAAGCAAATAAATAATCATAATTAGTACATAAAAACAGCAAAATTTAAAGCAAGTAATATTGACATTTAGCTATAAATATGAACGCCTTTAAAATTTCTGTTTTAAATAATTAATTATTCAGTTGAAAAATTGAATAATACGTATGAGTGCAATAAATAAGTACATAACGGTTAAAATAGCCGGCAGAAATTATCGTATTTCTACTTCAAACGAAGAAGAACACATAATACAAAGTGCCTGCCAGCAAATAGATGCTAAGTTGCAAGACTTAAAACACTCGTACCGAGCAAAAGATACACAAGACTACCTTGCTATGACTGCCTTAACTATGGCAGTTGAGGCACAAAAAAGAGCCATTGACATTAACTCTTTAGATGCCATAGAAGTAGAATTGGATAAATCTAACGAATTATTGACTAATTACCTGAAAAATTTATAAGCTGAAAATAATATTCAGCCTTTAAAACATCATTTTCCCACTCACTTTCTTCACACAATTACGGCGGTAAATCTTTGCATTTTTTTGTGTCATATTGCTTTGGCATAATGAATGTATGTTACATTTTAAACCAATAATTAATATTTAACAGACAGTTGTTAGCAAATATTACAAACACTGGTAAACTGTTGAATATTACTTAAATTTTTATAAATAAACAAAAATATAAATTTTAAAATAAAATGATAGAACAAATAATATTGCCAATAATACTAGCCATTGTAGGTATTGCGGTGGGTTTATTTTTTGGTAAAAAAACAGCAAAAACCGAAGATGCAAAAGCATTAGAGTTGGCAGAAAAAGAAGCAGCACAACGCCTTAAACTCGCTAATCAAGAAGTGCAAACCCTTTTAGGGCAAGCACAAATGGAAGCCAAAGCTGAAAAAGTAAAAGCTGAAGCCGAAATAAAAGAAAGTAAAATTTTGGCAAAAGAAGCAGCACTAAAAATTAAAACTGAAGCCGAAAAGGCAAAATCGCAAGCTGAAAAAGAAGCCAATAAAATTTCTAAAGAGCTAAACAAGCGTGAAAACGACCTTAGAAGCGAGCAAAACAAGATTAAAAACCTTGAAAATACACTAAATCAAAAAAACAATAACCTTAAAACAAAAGAAAAAGAAGTAGAAAAACTAAAAGAAAAATTTCAATCCAAAAATAAAGAATTAGAAGGACAGAAATCGGCATTAGAAACCGACCGTAAAGAAGTAAACGATATAAAATCACGCCTAAAAACCAAAGAAAACGCCATTGATGAAAAACTAGCAATGGAACTAGAAAAAATTGCAGGAATTTCGGCAGAAGAAGCCAAAGAAAAGCTAAAAGAAGCAATGGTTAAAAAAGCCGAAACCGAAGCAATGGCATTGACAAAAGACATAATTGATGAAGCCAAAATGCAGGCAAACAAAGAAGCCAAAAAAATAGTTATTCAAACAATACAGCGTGTAGCCGCCGAACACACCATAGAGAACGCCGTTTCGGTATTTAACCTAGATAGCGATGAACTAAAAGGACAAATAATTGGGCGTGAAGGGCGAAACATACGTGCCTTAGAAGCCGCCACAGGTGTAGAAATTATTGTAGATGATACACCCGAAGCCGTAATTATTTCGGGTTACGACCCATATCGCCGAGAAATTTGCCGTCTTTCAATGCAGCGTTTAGTTGCCGATGGGCGTATTCACCCAGCACGTATTGAAGAAGTAGTAGCCAAAACCCGCAAGCAACTTGAACAGCAAATTGTAGAAATTGGCGAACGCACCGTTATAGATTTGAATATTCACGGTTTACACCCACAATTGGTACGTTTGGTAGGAAAAATGCGTTTCCGTTCATCGTATGGGCAAAACCTACTGCAACACTCGCGCGAAACCGCCAACCTTTGTGCTATTATGGCTACCGAACTAAAAGTAAGCCCTAAAATGGCAAAACGTGCAGGACTGCTTCACGATATAGGAAAAGTATCAGATGAAGACCCAGACTTATCGCACGCAATTTTGGGAATGAAACTAGCCGAAAAGTACAACGAAAAACCAGAAATTTGTAACGCTATTGGAGCTCACCACGATGAAATTGAAATGAAATATATGATTTCGCCTTTGGTACAAGCCTGCGATGCTATTTCGGGCTCAAGACCAGGAGCACGTCGTGAAATTTTAGAACAATACCTAAAACGTATAAAAGACCTTGAAGAATTAGCCACTTCAAAAGAAGGTGTAGATAAAGCCTATGCCATACAAGCAGGGCGTGAATTGCGTGTAATAGTTTCTAGCGATAATGTTACCGATGATAACTCAGAAACACTATCGTTTGAAATAGCCAACGAAATACAAAATACAATGCAATACCCAGGGCAAATTAAAGTAACCGTAATACGTGAAAAACGTGCGGTTAATTTTGCAAAGTAGG
>JAHDDA010000272.1 GCA_020629595.1 Chitinophagales bacterium | reverse complement strand
ATTGAATTTAATCCTACCTGGACAGTTCCTTTCAGCATTCGTTCAAGAGAAATGTTACCTAAGCTAAAAGCCAACCCATACTATTTAATCAATAATAATATGGAATTGCTTAGTGGAGGTAAAAAAATAAGTTCTCAATATGTAGATTGGAATAGTATTCCCAACAGAACTTTTCCATATACTGTAAGGCAAAAACCTGGACCAAACAACGCATTAGGTTCAATGAAATTTATGTTTCCAAACCAGTATAGTATATATTTACACGATACACCTTCAAAAAGTAAGTTTAACGAATATCAACGAGCTTTTAGCCACGGTTGTGTACGTTTGCACCAACCAAAGCAACTTGCCGATTATCTTCTTGCCGATGAATATTCACCAGAAAAAATACAACGAATTTTAAACAGAAAAAAAACAAAAAAGATTTATTTAAAAGAACCCGTACCTATTCATATAATGTATTGGTCGGTTTGGGTAGATGAGCAAGGAAATCCATATTTTATGAAAGATATTTATAAAAGAGATGAAGCCGTAAAAGAAGCCTACTTTTAAATTTTGATACTGAAAAACTAATAATGATTGCAATAGGAAAACACCACCGATTACAAATACTGCGTAAAACAAGTGTTGGTTTGTATTTGGGAAACGAACAAGGTGATGAAGTTTTATTACCCAATAAATATTGTCCTGCCGAATATGAAATTGACGATTTTTTGAATGTTTTTATTTATAGAGATAATGAGCAACGCCTAATAGCCACAACCTTAGAACCTTTAATTTATCTCAATCAGTTTGCCTGTTTGAAGGTAAAAGCACTTACTAAGTTTGGAGCTTTTATGGATTGGGGATTGGAAAAAGATTTACTTGTTCCTAAGCGAGAACAAACCCAAGATATGGAGGTTGGGAAATGGTATATTGTTTATTTATATGTTGATGATTTAACTGATAGGTTAGTAGCTTCGGCACGCATAGGCATACATTTAAAAAATGACGAATTAGATGTAGAAGTAGGAGAGAAAGTAGAGCTAATTGCATTTGCTTCTACTGATTTGGGTATAAAAGTAATTGTAAATCACGAATATGAAGGTTTAATGTTTCACGATAAAGATTTTAAAAATACCCAATACGGTGATGCATTTTTTGGATACGTTGCAAATATTAGAGCCGATAAAAAAATAGATATTAGCTATCGCCCACAGGGTTATGAAAATATGGATATTGTAGCCCAAGAGTTGTTACAAACCATAGAAGAAGAAGGTGGTTTTTTAGATTTACATGACAAAAGCCATCCCGACCTAATTAGGGAACGCTTGGGAATGAGTAAAAAGTTATTTAAAAAAGCTATTGGTAGCTTATACAAAGAAAAACTAATTACTTTAGAAGAAAATGGAGTACGAATTTGCTAATATTGCTTGGTTTTATTATCGCATCATTTACTTACAAATTTCAAAATAATAAAATCATTCGCAATAACAATTGTATTTTCGTTTTAAATCAATAGTAGTAACTACTTTGGTTACTCTATCGCATTGAGCAAAAATAATTCGAACCTCTTGATTATCGTCTGTAAAACCTTCAACAGCAACCGTAGGGCATTCGCCGCCTTGATCTTCGCTTTTACGATGGTTTATTCTTCCGTTTTCTAAAACATCTAAAACCTCATTTTTACTAATAGTTCGGCAATCCATACGGCACTTGGCGTGCTTGGTGTAAATTAGTTTTTTCGATTGCAAATCGGCTAAAATAGCCGCATCACTACCAAAAGATTTTGGCTTACTTGGAGCATTTGTGTTTTTTGTGCTTTTGGGGCTATTATTTCCACCTAAGTTGGGGAGTTCGCCAGTTGTAAAAAATTGATAGGCTATATAAATAATAAATACAATAGCACTTGCTATAATTTTTGTTGTTTTATTGTTCATTTTTCAATTATCGAATCAATCAAAAAAAGCGATAATTCTTAATTTTAAGAATTATCGCTTTTTTGTTTTTTGTAATGAAGTTATTTAGTTTATAGCCTCTTCCAATGCTTTTCCAGGCTTAAACTTAATTAAGTTTTTAGCCGAAATAGTCATCATAGTTCCTTTCTTTAAAGGATTTGGGCGTGTAGTTTCTGGACGGTGCTTAGTAGAAAAAGTTCCAAAACCAATGAATGCTGCCTTTCCATCTTTTTCTTTTAATGCACTTTCAATGCCGCCAAATACTGCATTAACTGCATCAGTTGCCTGTGCTTTAGTAATTCCTGCTTCACTAGCAACGTGTGAAATTAAATCTCCCTTGTTCATTTTATTTATTTTTTTGGGTTAGAGAATGGTTAATTAATTTATCTTTTATTTAATTTTTGCCAAAGTAAACAACTTATTTACAATTTATACAAATATTGATGTAAAAACCACTGAATACAAGCGTATTTTCGCATAAAATACCTGTAAAATGCTTAAAAAAACCTGTTTATACCATATTCACACTACCTTAAACGCCAAAATGAATGCCTTTGCAGGCTTTGAAATGCCTATTGTTTATGAAGGTATTAATGAAGAACATTTAGCGGTAAGAAATTCGGTAGGTGTATTTGATGTAACCCACATGGGCGAGTTTATTATTGAAGGTAATGAGGCTTTAAGTTTAGTACAATGGGTAAGTTCAAACAATGCTGAAAGCCTTAAAATTGGTCAAGCACAATATGCATATTTACCTAATGAACAAGGTGGCATTGTAGATGATATGTTGGTTTATCGTTTGGAAGAACAAAAATTTTTGTTGGTAGTAAATGCGTCAAATATAGAAAAAGATTTTGCTTGGATTGAAAGCCAAAATTCTTTTGATGCTACATTAACTAATCGTTCAAATGAATATGGTTTACTTGCCATTCAAGGACCTAAAGCAAGCAAAGTGCTTCAAAAGTTAACGAAAGTTGATTTATCTAAAATAGCTTATTACCATTTTGAAATTGGGACTTTTGCTAATATTGAAAATGTAATTATATCGGCAACAGGTTATACTGGTGCTGGTGGTTTTGAAATATATTTTCCAGAAAAATATGGAGAACAAATTTGGAACGCCATTTTTGAAGCAGGAAAAGAATTTGATATTGTGCCAGCAGGTTTGGCAGCTCGGGATACTTTGCGTTTGGAAATGGGCTATTGTTTATATGGTAATGATATAGATGATACCACTTCTCCGATTTCGGCAGGCTTGGGCTGGATTACCAAATTAAAAGCCAAAAACTTTGTTGGTAAAAATATTTTAGTAGCACAAAAAGAAGCAGGCGTTAAAGAAAAATTGGTGGGTTTTGTGGTAAAAGATAAGGGAATTGCCCGACAAGGCTATGCAGTTGTTAATGAAAAAGGTGTTGCAATAGGGCAGGTTACTTCTGGCACTAAATCGCCAGTACATAATGTAGCTATTGGAATGGCTTACGTACCAACAGAATTGTCAAAAGTTGGAACAGAAATTTTAATTCAAATACGTAAAAAAGTGGTAAGAGCTGAAGTGGTTCGTTTGCCATTGAAAGGAACGAATGGTGGGGTTTAAAGGT
>JAHDDA010000271.1 GCA_020629595.1 Chitinophagales bacterium | reverse complement strand
AAATGGCTTCATCGGCAACATTGATAAATGGATTTTCTACAATTTCATTAAAATTTCCAGTTGTTGATGGCGGTACGCCCGTAGCTTCATCACCTGAATAATTAGTGTAACCTATATTAGAATACCCATCATCGGAATCTCTAGAACAACTAAACAATAATACCAATAAAAGTAGTGGTAGAAATTTTGTAAACTTTGACATAATTCTGGATTTTTTTGTTTTACAATATTTCTAAAACGCACATCTGTAATTGTAAATTATACTACTTTTTTAAAATACCTAATGTTGGTTAGGGGTTTGTGATGAATTACCTAAATGTTTAAATTAGTTCATAAATCTCACTTGGTGGAAAAAGCAATTGAATACCTTTGGGTTTCATTTTAAAAGAAGGTCCTTTTTCTGCAACACCTCCAGATGTTTTTCTTTTTATCAAATGATCCAGCGCAATAATTCCTTGTTCAATCAGCAAATCGAATTGCGATGTGATAGGTTTTTTGGTATGTTCTGCTTTTTTATAAAGAAAGTGTTCTTTCTCATCAATTAAAATACTATCGGCTTCAATCCAAAAGGTTTCTTTGTGTTTTTCTCTTAATCGCTCGTGTAAAGTTTCTAAAGTCCAAACTACAAAATCGCCAATTTCATTATTATCAGAATATTCAATTAACTGTTTTATATCACTATCAAGCCTTAAACTTAAACCCTGTGAGTTTTTAGTAATTGCCGAAACTGTACAATAAAGTCTAAAAACACCCTCTCGTTCATAGCCAAAAGCATCAAGAATTTCTGACGAACTTTTAAACTTGCTCAATTTCCAATTAGCTACTTGATTAAACAAATTTTTTCTGTTATTTCTTTTACTTCTAAAAGATTTTAGTTCAATACCTTTGTAATCGGGTTGTTTTGATGAGTTAATAGGAATATTAAGTGCTGTTTCCAAAGTTCTACCAACAGAAGTATCGGCTTTAACAACTGAAGGAATTGGTCCTAAATTGGCTAATTTTCTTAGTTTTGTCAGCAGTTCAAGGGCAATTTCATTTTCAGTATTATTTATTTCATTTATCAACTCTTTAAATGGGTTTAGAATATTAGAATCAATGAATGTTTGAATTTCTAATTGAGTTAGATTAAAAATTTGAAAGGTGTTTTCAAAAAAAGTAATAGCAATTAAATCATTGGGTTTGGCAATTTTTGTTAAGCCATAAAACCAAATTCTTGGGTCGCCTTTTTTGGTTTTTGGGCGATATAATGAGGCTTTTGAATTGATTGTTTCAAAGCCAGTATGAATAATTGTAGGAATGATTACTTTGTTTTCTGGTCCTTGTTGTTGTAAATCATAATCGTGAATATTATTTTCTTTAAAAAAACTTCGCACCGAACCAGTTGCGTCCATTATTGATTTTTTCAAACCAGTAGCTGTTGGTTCGATTAAGGTAATAGATACTTGATTTTTGGTCAGTAATTTTATTTTTTCCTGTTCGCTTTGGGATAATTTTCTCACTTTATATTTTTTAAAATTTCTAAAGCTACTGCTCTTGCCATAAGTGGCGGCACAGCATTTCCGACTAATGTAAATTGGGGGATTTCTGTTTTTCGATTATTCCCTCCCGTAGAACGCTTGCCCTGAAAAACAAAAGAATCATCGAAAGATTGTAGCCTCGCCATTTCACGAACTGTTAAAGAACGTGGCGAATTGTAATGAATATAATCATCGGAAATAGTCATTATTGTTGAGCTTTGTTCTTCGGCTTTCAACACATTATAATTCCTTTTTTTAGAAGAAAGTCCTTTACTTTCAAGTTCTGCTTTAGCCTTTTTGTAATTTCCTACTTTCAAAATCACTTTCAAACGGTCAATTACTTCTTTACTTTGATTGCTTGTTTTGTGATTATGTAAAATATCAAAGTTCTTCTCTTCATTTTGTAAGGCTTCAAAATTTCTTACATAAAATGGTTTATTTCCGTTTTTAAATCTACTTATCAATCGCCCTTCTTTCGACCAATGAGCATACATTTTTCCTTTACTACACTTTGTGCCATCAATATTTCTTTTTTCTAAAAGAGCTTGTAATTCTTTAGCAGTTCCGTTGTATTGTTCTTTAATATTTACCTTTTTATAATGGCGAATTTCTTCATTATTTCCAATAAAATCTAAATCGTAGAGTGCTTCAAAAATGCTTACTTTTTCTTCTTCTTTTACGGTTGCTGGAATGGTATCGATAAACTTTTGGTCTTTTCTGCAACCAATAAACAATACTCTTTCTCTATTTTGTGGAACGCCATAATTTGAAGCATTGGCAATAAATGGTTTTTCAATTTTATAAAGTCTTAGTTTATCTGCAATAATTTTTAGTTCCTCATTTTCTTCTTTATTGCAAAAACTCTCAACCAAAGCTAATATTTCATCAAAATTGAAATTATATATTTTTAAAGCAGTAATAATTTGCTCGCATTCGGTTTTGTATTCTTTTGGAATGTCTAATTTATCAAATGCTGTTTTTATTTCGGTAATAACTTGTTCAGGGCTTATTTTTTCCAGAAAATGGTTAAATGTATCTACAAAAAAATCATTATCAATGTTACAAAAATCTTTTTCTTTTATAATTTTTGCTTTCAATAAATGCCATTCTTTTTTACGAATTAGCATATTAAATCCGTGGCGAATGGTATTAATTCGAGCATCAGTTTTACTGGTTTGATAATCTACAATTTTAGGTGTAATTTGCTTAAATTTAGCGTCAATATTTCTTATATAACTTTCTTGTACTTCAGCCTTTAAAACTTCGCTAGCTAATTCAATTTCTACTCTTTTCAAAATGGTTTCAAGTAAAGTATTTTCCGTTTTCGATTGAATTAACTTTTTTATAAAAGAAATTAGCCTTGGAATTTCTTTTGAATCGATAATTGAGTTAATTTCTCTAATTATCAAGTCTTTTATTGCACCTTTTTCTTTGGTTAAAATACCTTTTACATTTTCCATTACAAAGTATTTAGGCTTTAGTGCCTTTATAACTTTTAGGTAATGAGCAAATAAATCATCTTTTTTATCAAACTTTTTTCTTCTTCCTGCAAGACTAAAACTTTGGCAAGGAGGTCCTCCACAAACTACATCAATTTCTTTCTCGCCAATTTGATTCAATAAATTATCCAAAAAATCAGGTTCTGTAATATCTTGTTTTAAAAATTGAGTATTTAAACCCAACTGATGATTATAACGAATTATATGGGTTAATTCGCAATTTTCATTAATATCACTTGCGGTTATAAAATCAAAATATTTACTGCTAATTTCTGCTTGAAGAAAGCCCTCGCTAAAACCACCAGCACCTGCAAACAAATCAATAAATGTAAAAGGTTTGCCGTATAAAGAAATTTGCTCTTCTACAATATTCAAACTATTATTTTCTTTATAGCTTTCAATATATTGCTTTAAAATTTCTTTAATTTCATTTTTTGTGTAAGTGTTTTTATCCGAGTTATGTAATAATTCTTCTGTTCTATTTTGTAGGTAATTTAGAAAATGGTTTGTTTCTTTAGCTTCAT
>JAHDDA010000270.1 GCA_020629595.1 Chitinophagales bacterium | reverse complement strand
TTAAAATACTGCTTTCAAAGTTCCAAAAGCAAATTGCCATACTTTACCAATTTTATTTTCGGTAATTAGCAAACCATTTGGAGCAACATCTATAACTTTTAGTTCTTGAAAGCCGTAATCTTCAGTTTCAAACAATCGCCACTCATCTTTCCATAGCAAAGAATTTATATATTCGTTTCTAATAAGTTGTTTTTTGCCATTTTGCAAAAGTTGATAATAATATTCAATACCTCTGCAAAAATCTAAAGCTATTTTTTCTATTTCAAAAAAACGATTTGTTATTTGGTGTAAGGAAATGGGATTGGGTAAATTTTTATCAAATATTTGCTGATTTACATTTAAGCCAATTCCTATAACCGAATGGGCTATTAAATTTCGTTGTACAGCATTTTCAATTAAAATACCACCCAACTTTTTTTCTCCATAATAAATATCATTTGCCCATTTAAGTTTTAATCTTTCATCTAAAATGGGCAAAATTGATTTTTTAATACCTAAAGCAACTCCCATATTTAAATAAAACTGGTGTTGAATAGGCATATTTTGGGGTAGCAATATTAACGACATTGTTAAGTTTTCTCCTGCTTTACTTTGCCATTTATTACCTCTTTGTCCTCTTCCCGCCGTTTGTTTTTCTGCTATAATTAACATACCATTAACCGCCTCATTATTTCTTAATAACTGCAAAGCCTCATTATTGGTAGAATCTGTTTCTTTCAAGCAAATTATAGTTGACCCTATTACACTTCTCAATATTTTGGATATTTTATTTAAAAAACTTTTACTTTATTGAACATTAATCGGTAAAAATAGATTACTCAAATTACACGATAGGCTAACTTTGTACATTTACAAAACTATTTCATATTGAGTACAAATATTAAAGAACATAAGGCATTTGAAAATACTGCCGATTTTACCAACTTTTTAGTTGATGCTGTTTTAGATAAAAAAGCACAAGAAGTTACCGTTTTAGATTTACGAGAATTAGACGAAGCTATGTGCGACTTTTTTGTGATTTGCGAAGGTGGTTCGCCAACACAAGTAAAAGCCATAGCAGATAATGTACAATACCGTTGTAAGCACGAATTGGGCGAATACGCACATAGCGTTGAAGGAACAAGTGTTTCTGAATGGGTGTTATTAGATTACTTTGATGTGGTAATTCACGTATTTTTAAATGAAAAACGCCACTTTTATCAGTTAGAAGAACTTTGGGCAGATGCTAAAGTGAGTAAATTTGATGAGTTTGGGAAGCAAATTTCTTAAAAAAAGTGAAAATCTTACATAGCATTTAGCGTTTTAAACTTATTCGGAAAAAAAAGAGTTTATAAACTACTGAAAAGGTTATGGGTATTTCAAAACACCTATAGCCAACTGTTGAAATAAAAAAACACAAGACCGAAATGTCGAATAATAAAGAAGAAAAAGAATTAGGAAACAATAATAATTCTAACGAAAACAACGATAAGAAATTTAATATTTATTGGATTTACGGAATTATCTTATTAGCCATATTAGCTTTTCCAATTTTAACAATGAATTCTAACAATAATGAAATTGGAAAGGAAGTATTTTTCAAAAAATTACTACCTTCTAATGATATAGAAAAAATTGTAGTAATTAACAAAGAGCAGGTTGAAGTTTTCTTAACAAAGGAAGCCAAAGAACTGCCCAAATATAAGGAAGCCGTAGATAAGGCTAAAGCTGGTTTTGGTCCTGAAAAGCCACACTACACCTTTACCATTGGTGCTGTTGATAAATTTGAGGAAAGGATAGAAAAAGCACAAGCCAAAAAACAAAAAGCTATTTATCCAACCTACGATGTAAGAGTTGAATGGTGGGAATCGGGATTGGTAAGTTTATTATTACCTTTATTACTAATTGTAGGAATTTGGCTATTTATAATGCGTAGAGTTAGCGGCGGAATGGGCGGCGGTGGCGGTCAAATTTTCAATATTGGAAAATCGAAAGCCACTTTATTTGATAAAGATACCAAAGTAACCACCACTTTTAAAGATGTTGCTGGTTTAGACGAAGCTAAAGAAGAAGTTATGGAAATTGTCGATTTCCTTAAAAACCCTTCAAAATACACAAGTTTAGGTGGTAAAATACCAAAAGGTGCTTTATTGGTTGGTCCTCCGGGAACAGGAAAAACACTTATTGCCAAAGCAATGGCTGGCGAAGCACAAGTTCCATTTTTTAGTATTTCGGGTTCAGATTTTGTTGAAATGTTTGTGGGCGTAGGTGCTTCACGTGTTCGTGATTTATTTAAGCAAGCTAGAGAAAAAGCACCTTGTATTATTTTTATTGATGAGATTGATGCAATTGGTAGAGCTCGTGGACGCAATGTTATGCAGGGCAATGATGAACGTGAAAACACACTTAACCAACTTTTAGTTGAAATGGACGGTTTTGGTGGTGATAAAGGCATTATTATTTTAGCCGCCACCAATCGCCCCGATGTTTTAGACTCGGCACTTTTACGCCCTGGGCGTTTCGATAGACAAATTGGTATTGATAAACCAGATGCCAAAGGACGTAAAATGATATTTGAAGTACATTCTGAGCCTTTGAAGAAAAGTGAAAATTTAGACCTTGATAAATTGGCTGCACAAACTCCTGGTTTTGTTGGTGCAGATATTGCCAATGTTTGTAACGAAGCTGCCTTAATTGCTGCACGTAAAGGCAAAAGCAGTATTGATATGAAAGATTTTCAAGATGCCATTGATAGAAATATTGGCGGTTTAGAACGTAAAAGTCGTATAATTTCGCCCGAAGAACGTGAAATTATTGCCTACCACGAAGCAGGACACGCCGTTTGTGGTTGGTATTTAGAACACGCACACCCATTATTAAAAGTAACTATAATTCCTCGTGGGGTTGCCGCTTTAGGTTACGCACAATATGTACCTAAAGAGCAATTTTTATATCGTACTGGACAACTTATTGACCAAATGTGTATGACTTTGGGTGGTAGAGTTGCCGAAGATATTATTTTTGGAAAAATAAGTACTGGTGCTCAAAACGACCTAGAACGCATTACTCAAACGGCTTATGCAATGGTTACGCTGTACGGAATGAATGATAAAGTAGGTAATGTTTCGTTTAACAGCCAAAACGATCCTTACGGAATGAACAAACCTTATTCTGACGAAACAGCAAAGTTAATTGACGAAGAAGTACGTGAAATGATTAAAAATGCTTACGATAGAACCAAGCAACTTTTAACCGAAAAGCGTAACGAATTGGAAATAATTGCAAAAGAATTACTAAGCAAAGAAATTTTATTTAAAGCTGATTTGGAACGCCTAATTGGTCATAGACCTTTTGATAAGCCAGAAGAACCAGAGGTTGTGCCAGTTATTGCTTCTTAATTCTTGTATTTACGTTTTTCTTTAAAATTCAAAAATCCTAATGGTAGTAATACTGTTAGGATTTTTTTGTTCTCTTTAATAGACTATTTTAAGGTTTTCTTATTTGGTAGTGCTTTTTTTATGTGTTGATAAAATACTTAACATATCCGATGGAACATGTTCTA
>JAHDDA010000269.1 GCA_020629595.1 Chitinophagales bacterium | reverse complement strand
CCCAAACCCCAAACCCCAAACCCCAAACCCCAAACCCCTGCCATTTTAAATTTTTTAATAAATCATTTAAAAAATACAAAGTATAAAATAATCAAAAACTAAATTTGCTTTTTTGTAGATTTTTTCAGTATAAAGAAATACGAAACTTAATAGAATACCTAAAATATACAAATATCCTAAAACATTAATGTCGATACTAATTAATGAACTTCCAAACATCCAACACAGGAAGATGAGTAAATGCAATGGAAAACTTGCTCTAAACCATTGATATATATTTGAAAAATGATTATTCATTCAAAAAAATTGAAATATAATTTGCTTTTAATTAATTTATTGGTAAAATTTATCAATCAACAACTACGCTAAATCCTATGTGTGTATTGCCTGTTTCTTTATCTACAAATAAAACGGCATCTTTATTTATACCATTACAGGTATTGGGTGCACAATAAAGCGAACCGCCAGCCAAACGAACTTCGTTTTTATTATTTTCATCTATAGTAATATCCCAAACATTCCCAACAATATTATATGTTTCAACCGATGATATAGGAAAATTATAGTTATAAACCAAAGGTCTTTTGTCATTTTTTACTAAATCCCAATATTCATTATAATTTGGCAAACGTACATCTTTCCACTTACAGTAAGCTAAAGCATCGTTATAACTTACCTGTGTTACTGGATTTTTTTTAAATTTTACTTTATTAATCCCATCAGGTATTTTCCAGTTGGCATTTTCAACTACTGTAAAATTGTATAAATCGGTTTGAACAATAGACCAACCATATTTTTCCGCATCGGTTTTATAATTGGTGGCTTCAACAAACTTTTCAAATTCGGCAACAGAAATGGGTTTTAACACTTTCTTCTTTTCTACAAAAGCCGTAAAGCCAAAATATGTAAATACTAAAACTACAAGTATGGCAGTTTTTAGTAAAATGGTATGAATTCTTATTTTTTCCAATGTGATAAATCTCTATTCAATAATTTTTCTAATTTTTCAATATCAGCATAAGTTTGCTCGGTAATAAATTTGCGTGCAAAGTTAGACATTGGTGGATAATCTAACTTTTTTGAGTTTTGTTTTATTACCCAATCTTTAAAACCAGTTTTTTTCAATTGTTCTACCACTTTAGACAAACCTACACTAACCATAACATTAGTAAAAATACCCATAATTTTGGAAATAACGGGTGCTTTTACTGCCTTTGCTGAATTTGATCTTGTGTTTAAACTTTTTGGAATAAAGTGCTTATCTATTGTTAAAAATTGACACAAATCTGAGTAAACAGCTTGTGCATTTTTGTTAATATCATCTAGTAAAATAATTTTTATCTGTTCTTTTGGAAAAATTTCCAAGTAAGGTTTGAGCAGATTAAAATACTTACTTTTATCTATAAATTCGGGTCGTTTAACCATTGCTTCATCAAAGTCCAACATTTCTTTCTTAAAATAATACCGAAACATTACATATTGTGAATATGCTCTTTCGGCAGGATGACGAAGGCATGCTATTATTTTTAAATTAGAGTTATGTTCATAAAGTCGTTTAGCAACTTCCTTATCATACATATAACCTGTTGAAAACTCTCCTTTTATTTGATTCGGTTTTGTATGTGCAAAATGCTTTGCATACCAATCTATTTTTTTAGAAAAATTATTATTAGGTTGAGGATGAATATAAGCACTTATTTCATTAAAATAATGTGGCTCTTTAGGTTCGGCAAAGCAAACTTGAGGATGCTCTGCCAACCAATCGGCAACGGAAGTTGTACCTGCTTTAGGTGCACCTATGCCCGTAAAATTTAATTGAAAATTAGAATTTGCCACTAGTTCATCAAAATTTTGGTATATACATTATTTAGTTGCTTCATATAATTCTCAAGGCTATGCTGTTGAACTGTATTTTTTGCATTCTCTGACAATTTTTTTGCCTTTTCTGGATTTCTAAACAAATCAATCACTTTTTCGGCTTGATCCTTTGGATTTTTCATTTTTAAGTAAACGGCATCAACTCCATTTTTAGGAATTTCATCCATTCCTGGTCCTGTTGTGGTTAAAAGTGGCACGCCTAAAGCCATTACTTCTAATTGTGACATTGGTAAGCCTTCAAACCAAGAAGGCATTACAAAGCAATCTAAAGAGCTGTAAAATGAAATCATATCCTTTACAAATCCTAAATAATGAATGGTATTTTCTAATTTTTTTTCTTTGATTAACTGTTGTAAAGGCTCAACATCAGCACCTGTGCCAGCCATTAAAAATTTTATATTAGGGTGAGTTTTATTAATGATTGTTGCCATTTCAACAAAAGAACGCCAACCTTTTCGTGGAATTATACGCCCAGCAAAACCTACAACAAAGTTATTTTCTAAACCAATTTCAGATTTATAATTACTGTTTACATTATCTAATTTATTTGAATCGAATTTTTGTAAATCTACAAAATTATACAACGTTTCTATTTTTGTTTCAGGTGTATTTCCTTTTTCAATTAATAAATTACGCATAGCATCTGATACGGCTAAGATTTTATCTGAAGTAGAATGTGAACGCTTTTTAAAAGTATTGTACATCCAATCTTCGTATTTTCGATTAGTATCACTACCTACAATTTGACCATGCTCGTGAAAAATTAACTTGATATTTGGATGATAATTCTTTTTAATAAAATAACCTGTCACTTCGGAACGAAAAAGATGACAATGTAAAATTTTAATGTTGTTTTTTTCAATATACTGGCTTAAATGTTTTAAAGGTTTAAAAGAATATTTTGCCGTTGAAGGATAAATATATTTCTTTGTATGCTGAATGTCTATTTCGGGCAACTTTTCACGCAAGGCATAAACGTGCATTTCCGAATTATTATCGTACTCTAATACAGATTTTAATATAGTTTGAGCACCGCCAAGGCTTAAAGTGTCGATAAGATGTAAAATTGGCATTATTTTTTTCGATACGTTATTTGAAATTCAAAGTCAAATTTACCGAATTTATCGGCATTTGTTTGACATTACTTATTGCTTAAAGACACTATGTTATTTAACTCAATTCATTTTTTATTTTTCTTTCCTATAATTATCATGCTTTATTTTGCGTGTCCTTATAGGTACAGATGGGTATTATTACTTATTGCCAGCTATTATTTTTATATGTGTTGGAAAGCAGAATATGCCATACTTATTTTAATTTCTACCATTGTTGACTACTTTGCAGCAATTAAAATGAGTGAAATTAAGGAAAAGAAAAAACGCCGACCCTACTTGTATTTAAGTTTATTGGTAAATTTAGGCTTTCTTTTCACTTTTAAATATTTGGATTTTTTTAGTGGAAGTATAAATACTGCTTTAAACAGCCTAAATATTTTTTACGAAGTGCCCTTGTATAATTTATTATTACCTGTGGGTATTTCGTTTTATACTTTCCAGACCTTGAGTTATAGTGTAGATGTGTATAATGATAAAGTAAAACCCGAAAAACATTTTGGTATTTTTGCTTTATATGTTTCGTTTTTCCCACAATTAGTGGCAGGACCAATTGAA
>JAHDDA010000268.1 GCA_020629595.1 Chitinophagales bacterium | reverse complement strand
AAATTTATTATATATTTGCACCTCGATTTTTTGTATGGCTAAAGATGTTATAAAACAAGACGGTGTAGTTAATGAATCATTAGGAAACGCCAAATTTAGAGTTCAGTTAGAAAATGGACACGTAATTTTGTGTCATATTGCAGGAAAAATGCGTATGAATTACATTAGAATATTGCCTGGAGATCGTGTGGCGGTGGAAATGTCGCCTTATGATTTAACAAGAGGTCGTATAACATATCGTTATAAATAATCTTTTAAAATTTAAGTGATGAAAGTCCGAGCTTCGGTAAAGAAACGTACAGCCGATTGTAAAATTGTTAGACGCAAAGGCAAGGTTTACATCATCAACAAGAAAAATCCTAGATTTAAGCAGCGTCAAGGCTAAAAATTAAGTATTATGGCTCGTATTGCAGGTGTAGATATTCCGCGTTATAAAAAAGCACAAATTTCATTAACCTACATATTCGGTATAGGTAGAACTACTGCTACTGAAATATGTAATAAAGTTGGTGTTGATCCTACTAAGAGGGTAGCCGATTTAACTGATGAAGAAATTACAGGTATTCGTCAGGAAATAGGTGAAATGAAAGTAGAGGGTGAATTACGTTCTGAAATTCAAATGAACATTAAGCGATTAATGGATATTGGATGTTACAGAGGTGTTCGTCATCGTAAAGGCTTACCATTACGTGGGCAAACTACTAAAAACAACGCACGTACCCGTAAAGGACGTAAGAAAACTGTAGCAAATAAAAAGAAAGCTACTAAGTAATTTTTTTCAAAAATTTCAATGGTGCTTCATTCATATTATTGAATGAAGCATATTGTGTTTTAAAGTTGATATCGTGTAATGCGGTGTATTTAAAACTAAGTATTAATGGCAAAAGCAAAGAAACAACAGAAAAAAAGAACGGTTCAAGTGGGAGCTGAAGGCTATGCCCACATTAAAGCCAGTTTCAACAACATTATTATCACACTAACTAATTTAGATGGTCAAACAATATCTTGGTCTTCTGCTGGTAAATGTGGTTTTCGTGGTTCAAAAAAGAACACACCTTACGCTGCCCAAATGGCTGCAGAAGATTGTGCAAAAGTGGCTCACGATGCAGGTTTAAGAAGAGTTGAGGTTTTTGTAAAAGGACCAGGTTCTGGTAGAGAATCTGCAATTAGAACAATTCACAATTCTGGAATTCAAGTAACAGTTATTCGAGATATTACACCATTGCCTCACAATGGTTGTCGCCCTCCAAAGCGTAGAAGAGTATAATTTTCGATTAACAAATTTATTAATGTTGTAAATAATAAACAATGGCAAGATATACTGGACCAAGTACAAAAATTGCTCGAAAGTTTGGAGAAGCAATTTTCGGTTACGATAAACATTTTGAACGCAGAAACTACCCACCAGGACAACATGGTCCTAATCGTCGTAGAAAAGCACCTTCTGATTATGGTATTCAGCTTAAAGCGAAACAAAAAGCAAAATATACTTATGGTGTGTTAGAACGTCAGTTTCGTAATTTATTTAAAGAAGCTAACCGTCGCCCAGGTATTACGGGGGAAATTTTACTTCAATTATTGGAAGCTAGATTAGATAATGTAGTTTTCCGTTTAGGTTTAGCGCCAACTCGTAGAGCTGCACGTCAATTAGTAGTACACAAGCATATTAAATTGAACGGAAAAGTTTGTAACGTTCCTTCTGCAACTACTAAAATAGATGACGTTATTTCTGTTCGTGAACGTTCTAAAGGTATGGAGGCTATCAAATCTTCATTAGCTAAAACAGCAAGAAAATCACCTTGGTTAGATTTCAATGAGAAAGAGCTTGCTGGAACTGTTATTGCTGTTCCAGAACGTAGCCAAATTCCTGAAAACATTGAGGAACAATTAATAGTTGAGCTTTATTCTAAGTAATCTACTTAGAATAAAGTTTGTTTTTCTTTCGATAATTTTTGTAATCTATAATTTAATTTTTTACTATGGCAATATTGAACTTCCATAAACCCGATAAAATCGTTTTAAATAAAGCTGATGATTTTTATGGAGTGTTCGAGTTCCGTCCGTTAGAACCAGGTTTTGGTGTAACAGTTGGAAACGCACTACGTCGTATTTTACTTTCTTCTTTAGAAGGTTACGCAATTACTTCAGTTCGTATAAATGGGGTTGATCACGAGTTTTCTGCTATTGAAGGTGTTGTTGAGGATGTAACGGAAATTGTTTTGAACTTAAAACAAGTTCGTTTAAAATTAAATGCTAAAGAGCCAGAACCAGACAATGCCCCTTACAGAATTTTCTTAAATATTAATGGGCAATCTCAGTTTACTGCTGGTGACATTGAGAAATTTACATCTGACTTTACTATTACTAATCCAGATTTAGTGCTTTGTAATATGGATGAAGCTACTAATCTTGAAGTTGAATTAACAGTGAAGCGTGGTAGAGGATATGTAGAATCTGATGACAATATGGTAAAAGATGCCCCTATTGGCACTATTCCAATTGATTCTATATTTACACCTATTCGTAATGTAAAGTATAATGTTGAAAATACACGTGTTGAACAACGTACAGATTACGAGAAATTAAATATCGAAATCAAAACTGATGGTACAATTCATCCAGAAGATGCCATTAAAGAAGCGGCTCGTATAATGATTCAACATTTGATCTTAATTACTGATGAAAATATCACTTTCGATACCGGAGTAAACAGTGAAGAAGAGATAGTTGATGAGCACGTTTTACATATGCGTAAGTTATTGAAAGCAAGTTTGGAAGAATTAGACCTTTCTGTGCGTGCCTATAACTGCCTTAAAGCTGCTAAAATTAATTCATTAGGCGAATTGGTAAAACACGATACTAATTCATTAATTAAGTTTAGAAACTTTGGTAAAAAGTCTTTACAAGAAATTGAGCAATTGGTTGAAGAAAAGGGCTTATCGTTTGGAATGGATGTTTCTAAATATATGCTTGACGACGAGTAAAAGTTGGGGCATACACGTTTTTTAAAAATCGCAATCTAAAATAAAATGAGACACGGTAAAAAAGTAAATCACTTATCAAGAAAAAAAGGTCATCGTAGAGCATTATTAGCTAATATGGCTATTTCGTTGATAAAACATAAAAGAATAACTACAACATTAGCTAAAGCAAAGGCATTAAGAGTATATTTTGAGCCTTTGGTTACTAAAGCTAAAAATGGAACACCTCACGATCACAGAGTAGTATTTAGTTACCTTCAAAACAAAGAAGCCATTAAAGAGCTTTTTGAGGTTGTTAGAGCTAAAGTTGGTGACAGATCAGGCGGTTATACCAGAATTATTAAATTAGTTAACCGTAGAAGTGATAATGCTGAAATGGCTATTATTGAGTTAGTTGATTTTAATGAAACTATGGTCTCTGCTTCAAAAGCAGGTGGAGAGGGAGCTAGCAAGAAAAAGAAAACTCGTAGAAGTAAAGGTAAAAAAGCTGTTGAAACTACTGAAACAACTCCAGAACCAAAAGTTGATAATGTTGAAGAATCAGTTGCAGATGCCACAGATGCTGTTGA
>JAHDDA010000267.1 GCA_020629595.1 Chitinophagales bacterium | reverse complement strand
GCTTCGCAAGCTTGAATTATCTTATCTACTAAAGTTGTTTTGCCATGATCTACGTGTGCAATAATGGCGATGTTTCTAATTGATTGCATTTTCAAAATTTAAGGGTGCAAAGGTAATTTTTTTAATAATGCTAAGCTTTCAAAATGGGCATTATTATCAAATAAAATTTAAAATTAAAACCCTTATTGTTAAAATTACATTATCTTTGTTAACGTTAACTTAATATTACTCTAATGAAAAATTTAAAATATTCAATAGTTTTAATCATATTTACATTCTTCTCGATTTCAATTTTTGCTAAAAATGAAACTGTAATTTTAAACGAAAAGCAAGTTTTATTAGATTTGTATAAGTCTTTAAATGGTGAAAATTGGAATAATAATTTTGGCTGGAATGGAGAAACTAATTGTGAGCCTTGCAATGGCTGGTATGGGGTTGAGTGCAAAAAAGGCAAAGTAGTAAAAATAGATTTACATAACAATAATCTAAGCGGAAATCTACCATCAACCTTAAATCAACTATCTTCATTAAAAGAGCTTCTTTTGGGTAAGAATAATATTGAAGGCAGTATTCCAAGCAATATTACCGATTTGTTAAATCTTGAAGTATTACAACTATCTAACAACCAACTTAGTGGCGAGCTTCCAAGACAAATAAGCAAGCTACAAAATTTAAAATACTTATTTTTAACTAATAATACATTAGAAGGTGAAATTCCAGTTAGTGTTATTAAGTTAGATAAGTTGAAAATTTTGTATTTGGGAGGCAATAATTTTACTGGTGAATTACCAATATTTTTTGACGAATTAGAAAAATTAGAAGCACTAGTAATTTCAAAAAATAACTTTTCAATTCCAGAAAAAAATATTTACGCAAATATGGGTTTTGAATTTGAATTTTAACTGTGAATTTTACAATATATGGCTTTTAAATATGCTCCTTCCTTAAAAGCAATAGGGTGATCAATATCGTGGTAAGTTTTGTCAATTATTTCAAATTTTCTTTTTGAGCTTTTTAAAACGGTTTCAACCAAATTGAAAAATTCATTGGCACTTACTCTTGCAGAACAAGAAGCCATTACTAAAATTCCACTTTTATTAAGTAATTGAGCAGCCTTAATACAAAGTTTGGTATAAGCCCGTAAAGCTCCTTGAATTTCTGATTGTTGCTTCGCAAACGAAGGTGGATCAATTACAACTATATCAAACTTTTGCTTATTGTTGGTTAAATCACGTAAAACAGTAAAGGCTTCGTTTGCCAATGTTTGATGTTCACCAAAGGTATTGTTCAACTTTGCATTTTCTTTAGCAAGTTCTAGTGCTTTTTTACTAATATCTACGCTTACCACTTTTTTTGCACCGCCAACTAAAGCGTGAACAGAAAATCCTCCTGCATACGAAAAAACATCTAAAACAGTTTTATTTTTTGAAAGCTCTCCTACCCTTTTTCTATTATGTCTGTGATCTAAGAAAAAACCAGTTTTATGCCCTTTAATTACATTTGCCCTAAAAAACACATTATGTTCTTTAAAGGTAATATTTGGATTTTTTAATTCGCCTATTAAAATCTGCTCGTTTTTAAAAGTATATTCATTTGATATTTTTTCTAAATTTCTACTCAATCTTAAAACTACAACCGAAACACCCGTTATGTTTTTAAGTATTTGTGCAATTTCATTTAAGTATTTAAACCAAATTGCAGAATATAGTTTTACAACCAATACACTATCGTAAACATCGGCAATTAATGAAGGAAAGTTATCGTTTTCACCAAAAATAACTCTGTAAGCATTGGTTGTTTTGTCAATTAAAAGTGGTTTTCTCTTATCAAAAGCCTGTTTAATCTTTTCTTTAAACCATTTTTCATCTATATTTTGAGGTTTGATGGCTTGTAAAACTTTAATTCTAATTGGAGAAAATGGATCATACAAACCAATAGCCAAAAATTTGTTGCTTTTTGAATCGAAGATAACGCTTAAATCTCCAACATTTCCCTCTCCCTTAATTTGCTTAATACCACTTTCAAAAACCCAAGGGTGGTTTCTACGTACCATTTTTTCTGCTGAAGGATTTAGCTTTACAACAAGTTTATTTTGTTTCATTCAAAAAGAATTTTGAAGTTATTAAAAACACATTTTAAAATGGATAACCAATTCCCAAACTGAGGTTTATATTTTCTCGTCTCCAGTCTTTGTTAAACAAACTAATTTGATCTGTAACCCAACGGTCAATAATTGGTTTGTCGGGTCTATAAATTGGCATTGAAGTATCTAAACGCAAAATAAAGTAGGTAAAATCTAATCTTGTTCCAAAACCAATTCCCATTGCTATTTCTTTCCAGAAATCGTTTACTTCAAACTTACCACCTGGCTTATCTATCTCATCATCTAAAGTCCAAACATTACCTGCATCTAGAAATAAAGCGCCTTTTAGATAGGAAAAAATAGGAAATCTATATTCAATATTTGCTTCAAGTCTAATATCTCCTGTTCTGTCAAAAGAGCCATCAATATCACTAGATGTTGGTGCGTAGCTTCCAGGACCAATTCCTCTAATTCTAAATGCACGAACTCCAGTTGTTCCCCCTGCAAAATATTGCTTTACATAAGGTAAAACAGAAGAGTTCCCGTAAGGAATTGCTATACCTCCTAACAACCTTACAGCTACTTTTCTTTCATTTTCAACATCGAAATAAAATCTTAAATCATTATCTAACTTAATGTATTGTGCATAATCAACTCCATTAAGTTTTAGTTCTTTATTGGCGTTAATACCATCAATAAGATTTAAAAAATTTCCTGCAATTTCTATTCTTGGTCTGTAATAAATAAGATTTTGATGAGGATTTGCAGTATTGCTTATAACTGCACCATAACTTGCCCCAATAATAATATTCTCTTCAAAACTTTTTTGCAAACGAATACTATTTTCTAACTCACTTTGAAAACTTTCTTGTATCCTTAAAATATTAAAAAAGCTTATTGAAGTTGGAGAAAAAATGTGTGTTATTGATTTATTAGGATGTTTCCACTGGTAATCGAAACCTAATTCGGTTGCATTAATTCTATAATCGTTTGTTCTATTAATTAAGCTATTTGTAAGCGAAATATTTGTACTTGGCGAAAACTTACTTTGCTTAAAAGTAGTTTTGAAAGGCAACAAAAATTTTGGAAAACTTAAACTAAGTTGTGCATTAAATGATGAGGTGTTTATTAATTCATTATCTTGCCTTAAATCAAATTCAACACCACCATTTAGGTTTAGCGTTAATCTTTCGCCACCTTTAAAAGTGTTTTTATTGGTTAAAAAAGTAGATAAAGCTGTTCCAATAAAATTATCTCCAAGTAATACATTTTGTCTGGAGTTAGCTTCTAATTCGCCAGAAAATTGATATTTTTTGGAATCGATAACATTTATAATTACATCCAATTTTCTGTTACCTAAAGAATCAGTAGTATTCTTTTTCTTAAAGCTAATGTTTACAAACTTGAAAACACCTAAATCGAATAAATTATTTTGTGTGTTTACAAATGTTCTTTTATCGAAGTATTGAGCTG
>JAHDDA010000266.1:2362-3559 GCA_020629595.1 Chitinophagales bacterium | reverse complement strand
TTATGGGTTTACGATTTAATTGGAGAGATGTTTCAATAGTGCCTGTTTTTAAATTTTAGACATATATTTTTGAATTAGCGTATGAAAATGATGAACAGCTTTTTCGTGTGTAGGAGAAAAACGTCCTTGTTTATAAAACCTTGATTGTACGCCCTTTTGCACGCTTTCTACTACGGCTTCATCTTGCATTTCTGTTGCGTGAATACAATAATGTTCTGGTGATAAATTGGTGTTTTTAAACTTATAAGTTCTAAAACTAACCTTGGTGCGTTTGTGACTAAGTGGCGTTACTACATTTAAAGATAAGCCAAATGGATAAAAATTGAGCATTAGATTTGGAAATAACCAAAAGTACCAAGCATATACTTTTTTCCCAAAATCAGGATGCCCTTTTGGCGGTGTAAAGTAGCGTTCTTCATTTTCATCAGCTATTCCTAATTGAAGATTACAATAATCAAAAATTTCGTAATCATAATCGCCAAAATCTATTGCTTCATTTAGTTCTGGGTGTACAAATGGTACATGCAAACCTTCTAAATAATTATCACAATATAAAGCCCAATTCGATTCAACGAAATAATCGGTTGAAGTGGAGGCATCAAATTCCATTTCATTTAAAGGTAAATAGCTTACACGTTCCATAATTGGGGCAACCATTTCTTCAAATGAAACTTTAGGATTACACGAAACAAAAAACATATTTAACCATTCGGCAAATGGTATTTTGGGCAAATTATCATCTATTGAAGGAAAGTTTTCTGCTTCTTCAAAGGCTACTTGTCTTTTAAAGTTTCCGTCTAAACCAAAACAACGCCCATGATAACCACATTGCAACATTCTTCCTTTTTGGGCTTGTTCTACTATTATTTTTCCTCTATGCGTACATACATTCGATAGGCAATGTACATCGTTTTTTTTATCTCTTGTAAATAAAACTGGCTCATCTAAAACGCCCTCTAGTAAGGTAATTGGTTGCTGTTGTCCTTTTTCAGAAACCATAGTATTATCACCAACCCAGAGCCAAGAACTAGCCAAAATTTTTTCCTTTACCTGCTCAAATATTGTTTCACTACGATAAAATTCTGACGGAAGCGTATGCGACTGCGATATTTTTTCTTTTATATTGAACATAGAAACCTGTTTATTGATTGGAATATTAAACCAAGTTTTTGTATTTCTGTAAGGTAGAATAAACTT
>JAHDDA010000266.1:0-2262 GCA_020629595.1 Chitinophagales bacterium | reverse complement strand
AAAAATAATGGTTTTATATAATCTAGCTCAATATAGATTCAAATAAAACTTTGCCATCGGTATTTCCTAATACTAATTCAGAAGCACGCTCGGGATGTGGCATCATTCCAAACACATTTCTATTAGCATTGCAAATGCCAGCAATGTTCATTTCTGAACCATTTGGATTGGCTTCAGATGTTGGTTCGGCATTGCTATTGGCATATTTAAAAAGTATTTGCTTGTTGGATTCTAAATCATCAAGTACGTTTTTAGGGGCATAATATCTGCCTTCGGCGTGTGCAATCGGAATTTTTAAGGCTTTTGAAGTATCAATGTTTTTAGTTATTGCCGAATTATTGTGTAAGGTTTTTAAATAAATATTTTTACAAATAAACTTCTCGTTATTGTTGTGTAATAATGCGCCTGGTAGTAATCCCGATTCGCATAAAATTTGAAATCCATTGCAAATACCCCAAACTTTTCCGCCTTTGTTGGCAAAATCTATGACTGCTTGCATTATTGGCGAAAAACGGGCAATTGCTCCCGAACGTAAATAATCTCCATACGAAAAACCACCTGGTAAAACTATGCAATCATTGGTTGTAAATCCTGCTAAATTAGTTTCTTTATGCCAAAGTACTTTTACTTCTTGTTGCATAACATTTTGCAAAACATGAATTGTGTCTCTATCACAATTTGAACCGGGAAAAACAACTACTCCGAATTTCATAAAACAGTTTAATTTAGAATATTAAATACAGTAAAAACATTACTAAAGTGTTGCAAAAATAGAACGACTATTAGTACGCTTGTAAAGAAAAGTTCGGCAAGTTTATTTTTTTTTGTAAAATAAAATGCGTGGCTTAGTAGAATTGATAAAATAGAGACCAAAAATATGGTAGCACCTATGTAATTATTAATACTAAAAGCTATAAAAAAGGAAGTTAAAAGAAAATATACACAAAAAATTAATTTATCTTTTTCTTCGCTACTTATACGTAAATAACGTTTTTGCATTATGTATAAACTGTAAACAATACAAAGTAAAATTACGATGATAATAACTTTTGCTTTCAAACTGTCTAAAGCTAAAAAGTTTACTTTTAAGGCATTATCGAAAAAGGTATTGCTAAAAAATTGCCAATAGTTAAATAGGTAACTAACAACAAAAAATAAATACCAAGGCAAACCAAAAGCAATTAATGTTGCTAACCATTCTTTGTAGTTTAATTTTCTGTAAAAAAAGTGTATAACAAATATGGTAATTAAAAACAAAATACTTGGGAAATAAAATAGACTGGCAATACCTAGGTAGAATGCTGTATTGAATATAGGAATAAAAGAACGGTTATTATACGAATTTAGATAATTTTTAAAACTTAAAAGAAGAAATAAGTTGGAAAACAAAATAGGATGTAGGGCAAGGCTAGTATTGAAAAATCCCAATAAAAGCATAAAAAAAGCAAGTGTTAAATTTGATTTTTTACCACCCAGAATTTGGTGTTCATTACAAATGGAGTTTACTAATACGGCTTGTAATAATGTAAGCCCACTAAATAAAATTAGTCCTAAATAATTATTGCTCTCAAGTATTGAATTAATAAAAGGAAATGTAACAAATTCAACATTGGTATAATTTAAAGGATATAAAAATAAATTTACATTTAGCAGGCAAAACCACACAAGTAACAATATGGAAAAGGGTATTTTTTGGGTATATTTAAAAAGGTATGAAAACACATTATGAACTTACAGGCGTTAGTAATTAAAGATTTTTATAATCATTATCTGAAAAGTTTTGGTTAGGTGGGTTTTCGGTTCGTTCTTCCTTAATTTTAGAAAAAATATCCTCTAATTTCATTACTTCATCTAAGGTGTCGTCTAAAAATATTTCAATATCAGGAATATTTCTAACTTTATTTCTAATTCTATTACCCAACTCTCTTTTAATGGTGTTTTTCTGCTGGTTTATATTAATTAAACATTGAGCTTTATCTTTAGCATTGAAAATACTTAAATATATTCTGGCAATTTTTAAATCGCGTGTCATTCTTACCGATGCAACTGTAATCATAGCACCAGGTTCAACCAATTCGCTACCAAATTGCAAAAAAATATCTGCCATAAAACGCTGAATTGTTTTACCTACTTGTTGCTGTCTTCTAGATTCTTCAATCATTTATAAAATTTTTACAAAGCAAAATTAACCTTACATTCTTAGCTTTAGTTCCATTTAATTCATTTTAATACTATATTTTAAAGTTAGTTTGAAAAAAACTT
>JAHDDA010000265.1 GCA_020629595.1 Chitinophagales bacterium | reverse complement strand
AAATAAAAAGGCAGTGACTCGAATGTAAGGCTGTAAAGGGTTTGATTAGGATACTTTAGATACATTAATGTGGACACTACCCACATTAGTGGGTCTGTATTGTAGGGGTTTTGGCTGTTTTTGGGCATAAAAAAAGCCCGACAAAATTGTCAGACTTTTTCAGTTTTGTGGTCCCACAAGGACTCGAACCTTGGACCCCCTGATTATGAGTCAGGTGCTACTAACCAACTGAGCTATAGGACCTACGTTGTACAGTATTTAAACACTGCACAAAACGCATTAATTGTTCAAACAGAACACAAATATAAAACGTTCCATATTCTAATGTTAAATTTTCTTTATTAAAATTAATAAAAAATAATTCACTTAATTTATTCTCCTTCTGGATTGATCAAATTAGCCTCTAACATTCGTTTTTCCCAATATAATTTGGGTGTACTAATGGTGTCATTCAAATACTTTTCCATAGCCAAACTACTTATAGGCGAAGCATAACGTGAACCATAGCCTCCATTTTCTACAATAGTAGCAATAGCTATAACAGGATTGTCTTTTGGAGCAAAACCTATAAATACCGAATGATCTTCGCCATGTGGATTTTGGGCAGTACCCGTTTTGCCACAAACTTCTATGCCTTCTATTTTTGCATTTTTTGCTGTTCCATCTTCAACTACATCATACATACCATCAATTATATAATCAAAATATTTTTCATCTATGGTCATCTTTTGATATTCTGTATTAATATTTGGAGGTATTATAGAATTATCTATTGTTTTTACTAAATGCGGCGTTCTATAATTTCCCTTTGAAGCAATTACATTGGCAACTTGTGCCATTTGTAAAGGTGTCAATGAAAATTCTCCTTGTCCTATACCCAAAGAAATAATCGTAGTCGAAAACCATTTGCCTATTCCATAAATATTATCATAATGTTCTCGGCGTGGAATATTTCCTCTTTTTTCCGAAGGTAAATCAATATTTAAAGGTGTACCAATACCAGCTTTTTCCAAGTAGTCTGTAAATTGCATTAAGGCATCGGCTTGGGTTGGATAAACCTCGTTTTCAATAATATTTCTAAACGAAATCCAGAAATAAGGATTACAAGATTCTTTAATAGCATCTTTAATATTTCTGCAAGGTTTGTGGCGGTGAGAGCATCTTTTTCTCAATCGTTTAGTTATATCGTAATAACCAGGGCATTTATGATAAAAGTTAGGTGAAATTACATTTTCTTCCATAGCAATTAAGCCAACCAAAGGTTTTAAAACTGATCCTGGTGGATAAGTTGCCTGCATTGGGCGGTGCATTAGAGGTTTTAGGGTATCTGTTGAAAGTGCTTTATAATTTTTTGATCTTTCTCTGCCCGAAAGTAAATTGGGGTCGTAACTTGGCGAGCTCACCATTGCCAAAACTTCTCCATTTCTTGGATCTATAGCTACACTGCTCCCCCTTTTATTTTGTAATAACTTTTCAATATATTCTTGTAATTCTATATCTAATGTTAGTTGCAAAGAACTGCCCGCTTCTGCTTTTACATCATTTTTGCCATTTTTATATGAACCTTGTTTTCTATTTCTTACATCAACAGTATAATATTGTTTTCCTTTTTTACCACGTAATAATTCTTCGTAATAATACTCTAAACCATTACTACCTATATAATCGCCTACGGCATAGTAATCATCTTTGGTAAGATCCTGTTTACTGGCTTCGCTTAAATAACCTACTATATGTGGTGCGTTTTTATAAGGGTAGGTTCGTATATTTCTAACTACTGTATAAAATCCTGGGTATTGATACAAGTATTCTTGAATTTTAGCATATTCAGAAGCGGTAATTTGATTATAAAAGGTAGAGGATTTATGTTTAGAATATTTTTTTGCTTTCTTTAGATTTTCATTAAACTCTTTTTTGTCAATGTTTAGCAAAGAACAAAACCTAGTTGTATCCATTTTTTTTGATACTTCGGCAGGAATAACGACAATATCATAAATAGGCTCATTTTTAACTAAAAGTTTACCGTTTCTATCGTACACAAGCCCTCGTGCTGGATAGGTAATTTCTTCTTTTAGAAAATTATTAATAGCCGCATTTTTATATGTGCTATTAATAATTTGTATGTAAAAAAGTTTTCCTATTATGGCAAAGGCAAACAACGTAAATATACCCATTATCACATAAGGTCTTTTATGATATTTGTCGCTAGCCAATGAAAATTCAGTTTTGATTAAAAAAATACAAAAATAAAACCCGTCCTTACGAAACTGTAAGAACGGGTTAAAATTTTGTTAGTTGTCGAAAAATTAAGACAAAATAACTTTTCTTATAAGATATTATTCTTTTAATAATTTTATTGAAACTTCAAAGTCTGATCCTTGAACCTCTAATAAGTAAATACCACTTGGCAACTCAGCGGCTTCGATTTGGAAACCATTTTCACCTACAAAAATATTGGTGTTCTCTGATTTTACCATTCTACCTTTTACATCAAAAAGCTGAATTGTTAAATCATTGTTTTCTTCAGCATTAATATTTAAGTTTATAACATCTTTAAACGGATTAGGTGTAACGTTTAACTCGCTTAATGGTGTTTCTGCTAAAATATCATCAATACTGGTAGCAGCTTGCATACAATCTAATTTTTCTTGTGCGTGTAATAAATCCAAGCTTTCAATTAACTGAATGTCGGCAGTGCTTCCTTTGTCAAAGCTGGTGTGCTTACTGTGAAATCTTAATTCAGAGTTTGCTCCTTTTTCTAAAATATCAAAGCAAACAGTAGCTACATCTACGGCATTATTGCTACCAATCATTGGCTGCCCAAAACCTGGAATGGTCAAAGTCATTGTGGTATTGATATAACCTGGAACTGATTGAAAATCTACAGCGTGTGCATCATAAAGTGTGGCAGTAGTCCCTTCTAATGCCATTACTGTGTTTTCATCAAAGTTGTGCGATTCGTAAGACGAAAAAGCCAATGCTTCTTTGTTGTAGTTAATTAAAATTGAAGAAGTTCCAACGGAAAATTCGGTATTATTAACTGCTTTCAGTTTTATAGTAGCACAATACTTATCAGTAAGGCAATCTACATTCGTATCGAAAAACAGTTTTGCTTGCTGTGCATAAGAGCTAGCTGTGCAAATTAATAGTGCTACTAGCAAAGAAATGTAATTTCTTGTTTTCATATTTGAAGGTTTTTTATTTTAAAGCGTGTATTTAAAAAGTTCTACGGATATAAATATTAATTGTTTTATTATTTAACGAAAAACTTTTAAAAAGTAACAAAAACTCAGCCACTTTTTCAATTTTTAGTTGCTGATACTAATTTTCTATCAAATTTACATCCTTTTTGAGTATTACACTTTTTTATATTGTATAAAATTTTACATTAATTACTTTCTATACTTTTTTATTACTTAATCTATTAAAAAGGTGTCTAAAATACATTGCAGTTTCTTTAGGCATAGAAATGAATACTACTTTTGTAATCTTTTACCCATAATAAGCCGTAAAACATAAAGTCGTTCTAATTTCAAAATAAAAATTGTTTGTATGAAATAC
>JAHDDA010000264.1 GCA_020629595.1 Chitinophagales bacterium | reverse complement strand
GGGAAAAATAAGATTAAGAGTATTCCACTTAAGCGAAAGAATAATAATGTTTTATTCATAGCTTATTTTTTAGGATTTAAATGATTTTAGTTAGCGATTTATATCCAAATTTTATAAGTAAATGAAAACCATTAAACTATAGTCTATTACATAAAGAGTGCCAATAATTTTTGAAGCTATTAAAATGCTCTGTGTGAATCATTGATTTACACAGAGTTCAATTTTTTTGTTTGGGGGTATAAAGGAGATTTATAGATTATTTTATCCTTTTTTGATTGATATATCAACTAATTTTTCTTCAGCTTCTAATTTAGCTAAAAACGCCAAATGTTGTTCCGATTTTGGAAAGCGTGGTTTATGTAATCTGCTTTTATTTATTTTATCTATTCTACTAACTAAATCTAAAGTAGTTGCTTCGAAGTAAGCATTTTTAAATTTTTCCCAAATATAATCAACTGCTTGTTGATTGGGATGTAACATATCGGCTTTGTAAAAACGATAATCTCTTAAATCATCTAAGACTAATTCATAGGAAGGAAAATATTCACAATAATTATATTGTTCACATAATTCGTGAACAGTTAAAATTAAGTTTGCTTTACTTCTTTGGTTTTCAACAACTCCGTCTTTCCAATGCCTAACTGGACTAATAGTAAAGATTACTTTTAGATTTGGATTAATATTTTTCAAATTAGTCAAAACATTACTTAAGTCGGCAACTAATTTTTGGTTGTCTAATAAGTTTTTTTTAAAATTCTTATTAGGAACTTTATGACAATTGCTAACTATAAAACGGTTTTCTAAGTGTTCGTAAGCATAAGCTGTTCCTAATGTTATAATTATTATATCTGTTTGTTTTAGAAAGTTTTGAGCTTCGCTAAGTCTTTTTGTTATCTTATTATGTAACTCTTCTATTGTTTTAGAAGAAAAATTGCTGTGGTGTTGCCAAGAATGCCATAAATTATTATGCTGAAAGTAAAATTTTTCTAAATCTTTAGAAGTTGCCGAATAAAGCAACCGTAATTGTGTGTAAAGTGAAGAAGGGTTAAAAACTATTCCGAATGGATTGGTTAAAGTATCGAATTTATGTTGTTGTAATTTTTTACCAATATTTTGGGTAAAGCACGAACCAATTAGCAAAACTTTATGCTTGTGCGAAATATTAATTGAAGATTTTGAAACCTTTATACTTGTTCTGAACTCGTTATTCATTGTAGTACAAACTTAAACTAAGTTTCAATTTTTAAAAAGTTAAATACTATTCTAAGTACAGATTCCGTTTATCAGTTTTGCTAAATTTACTTTTAAAATTCTAAACCATTTCATTTTATGAAAATTATTTACTTCTTTTTATTTGTCCTATCTGCTAATTTTTGTGTTGCTCAATGCCCACAAGCTAATGTGTTACTTACCAATCAAAATCAAATAAATAACTTTCAAGAACATTATCCCAATTGCACCAATTTTTCGCATTCTATTTTCATTTCAGATCCAAGTAGCATTGAATCTTTAGACAACTATTATCCAATAAATAATTTAAATGGGCTTTCACATTTGAAAACTATTGGTGGCGATTTAATAATTGATGATAATAGAGCTTTAACTAATTTGGGTGGATTAGAAAACTTAAAACAGATTAATGGAAGCTTTATTATTTCTAATAATTTAAATTTAGAAAGCCTTTGTAATGATGGAAAAATTATTGAATTAGAAGCTGTTGGCGAATTTACCGTTAGCAATAATATGAAGTTAATGGGCAGCAATAACAACTTAGAAATAACAAAAGTAAAAGGCAATGTAAGTATAGATAACAATAATGCATTAGACAATTTCGACGGATTTTTATCGGTTGCAGAAGTTGATGGAGATTTTACTATTGTAGATAACGAAAATTTACTTAGTTTTTGTGGCATAAATAGAATAAGAAAAGTTGGATATGATATAATTATTAACAATAATCCTAATTTACATTCTATTGAAGGTTTACATAAAATACGTTTTGTAGAGGGCGAAATTGTTATTTCCAACAACCAAAACTTAGATGCTTGTTGTCAACTCGCAAATTGGAAAACGCTTTCGGGTGAGCAACCAGATTACGAATTATCTAATAATGGAATTAATTGTAGTAATGAAAGCTTCTTTGAAAACTGTTCGCACTACATTTTACCGCCAGAAATTGAGCAATGTAAGCATATTTCGTTTGCTTATAAAAACTCCAACGGAATGAAAGAAATTTCGGTTGAAAATATGGAAGATATTTCTTTTACCTACGAAATTGCTTGTGGTGAAACAGGAGCTTTTACAGGACCAGCAATTATTGAAACAACTTACGATGAAATGACAGAAATGGTGCTTACAAATGAAGCAACTTCGTGCAAAGTAGTTGCCCGTTTAAATGGTGGAGGTTTTGCAATTGATTTGTTGAGATTTGAAGGAGAAAGCACCAATAATGGTAAGCTATTAAAGTGGGTAACAGCCAGTGAAACAGATAACGATTATTTTAGTATTTTTCACGCTACCGATGGCATTAACTTTGAAGAAATAGCAAGAGTTTCTGCAAATGGCAATACAAGTACAAATTCTTCATATACTTACTTTCACCTAACAAATGAACCAACCTCTTACTACTGCTTAGATGATATTGATGTAAATGGTATTAACAATTCATCTTTTGTAATAAAGGTAGAAAAAGAACATAAAATTCAAGAGTTGAATATTTCGCCAGTTCCTGCTAATAATGTTTTAAATGTTGAAATAAATAATCAATTTTCTAATGAATCAAAGGTGTTAATTTTTGATATTGATGGGCAATTAATTAAAACGATGAATAAACTTGAAAACAATTTTAATATTGATATTTCAGACTTAAAAGCAGGAATTTATTTGTTGCAAATTCAACAAGGGGCGTATTTAATATCAGAAACCTTTTTAGTGGATTGATAAGCAAATAATTTTAGATTTCTATTTATTCTCAGCTAAAATTTGATTGTAAAGGCGTTTTACTTGCGTATTGCCAAACCCAAAAACATCAATAAATTCATTATTAAAGCGTTCAAAAATTTTGCTGAACTCTGTTTCTTCTTGGGCAATTTTTTTTAATGCTTTTATATGAATGCCTTTTTTAAATAGCATTATATTTCCTTTAATTACCGACATATAAAACATACTTGCTTGTAAATCATCTAAATATTCTTCAATTAAAGCATAGTTTTTAACTCTAAATAATTGCCAAAGTTGGTTGTAAATTGCCAAATCTTGCGGATGAATATTTTGTCGAAGTCTAATGAAGTTTTTAATGTCTTTAGAACTGAATTTCTTAAAATCGGATTTGTTAGAATCTGGAAAAACCCAATTTACATTATACTCTTTTTGGTTTTGAAACAACAAATGACAAACAAACCACATATTAATTTGACAAAATAAATCTAAATCGAACCATAGATTTATTTCAGCATCTTCAGGAATTTCCATAATCCTTTCAAATTCAGGAAGCCCAATTTCGGCATACTTTTCTTTGGGTAAATTGTAATTCTTAGCTATAAAATTGGCTCTATTTTCAAAAAAATCTTCTAAAGTATCGCCAGAAATATCTCCATCAATTAA
>JAHDDA010000263.1 GCA_020629595.1 Chitinophagales bacterium | reverse complement strand
ATGGAAAAATAGACATTCATAAAATGTGTCGAATAATTTTGTTCAGGTACTTAAATCCACAATAAAAAACAAAGATACTTATTAAACGTTTTTGTTTAAAAAAGTTTAAGAAATAGAAAAACTGTTAAAATTGAACATATTTCAGCTAATTTTGCGTTCGTTTTTTTAGATGCTAGGTTTTAGATGGTATAAGTTAGATATAAATTCTACTATCTAAATAAATATTAATTTGCGTTTTGAATATAGAAATGGTAACATAAAATTCAAATAATCACTTTATAATCTAACATCTAAAGTCTAATTGTAATGACTAAAGAACTTGTGGCTGTATCCTGTACTTCGGTTGGTCAGGAGACCAACCGAGAGAAAGAGCCTTTGTTGGTCTCCTGACCAACAAAACCCACCATAAATTAATTGGTCATTACATCTAATATCTAAGGTCTTTACAAAACAACTATGGCAGCATTAATAATGACTCTTCAACTAATATTGTCTTTATCACTATTAGTTTTTATACACGAATTAGGACACTTTTTAGCAGCGAAAGCCTTTGGAATGCGTGTTGAAAAGTTTTATATCTTTTTCGATTGGGGTGGAAAAATATGGAGTAAACAAATTGGCGAAACAGAATATGGAATTGGCTTAATTCCATTAGGTGGTTATGTGAAAATTGCTGGAATGATTGATGAGTCAATGGATAAAGAGCAAATGGCACAAGAACCACAAGAATGGGAATTTCGTTCTAAACCTGCTTGGCAACGTTTCATTGTTATGATTGGTGGAATAGTAATGAATATTTTATTGGGGCTAATCATTTTTGCGGGCTATAATATGTATTTCGATAAAGATTACATTCCTGTTTCAGAATTAAATAAAGAAGGTGTTTATGCAATGCCTATGGCAGAAGAATTTGGTTTTAAAACGGGCGATAAAATTCTTTCTATAAATGGCGAAGTACCAGAAAGAGCCAAAGATTTAAGTAATATTGGTGTGTTTTTCGGTTCAGAGTGGGAAATTGAACGCAATGGGCAAAAAATGAATCTTTCAATGCCCGATACACTTTTCCGTAGAGCTAAAGAAGGTTTTTTAGGTCCAATGAATCAAAAAGTAAGCGTTTTAGCTGTTGCCGATGGAAGTGGGGCTGCTAAAGGAGGTTTACAAAAAGATGATGTAATTACGAAAGTAAATAATCAACAAGTTCGTAACTTTTTTGATTTCAAAAAAGAAGCGGAAAAAGCTAAAAATAAATCAATAAACATAACTGTAAACCGAGGTAATAAACCACTTAGTTTAACTTGTGCTGTTGATTCTTTAGGGCGTTTAGGCTTTAACCCAATTGTAAGTAGTGAAGAATATTATCCAAGAACAGATTACAGTTGGGGAAGTGCTTTTGCATTTGGTGCTAAAGAAGGCTGGGATGCTATTTATTACAATGCAAAAGGTTTTGCTTTAATTTTTGCAGGTAAAATTAGTGCTGTTGAATCTATTCAAAGTCCAATAGGAATTGCCAAAATTTTTGGTGGAGATTGGCAGTGGGATCGCTTCTGGAAATTAACGGGTTTAATTTCATTTGTTTTAGCATTTATGAATATTCTACCAATTCCAGCTTTAGATGGTGGACACATGGTATTTCTTGCTGTTGAAATGTTGAGAGGTAAACCATTAAGCGATGCCTTTTTAGAAAAAGCTCAGATAGTTGGATTTATTATATTACTGCCATTAATGATGTTTGCCATTGGGAAAGATATTTGGTTCAATATTATCTTGCCGTTTTTTCAGTAAATTATAAAATTTAATTGTGCTTAGTAATAAAATTGATTTAGTGCTTCAGTTTATGGCTGAAGAAATTGAAACCAATAGAGCTGAAATATTAAGTGTAAATGCTGAAGATGTTGCTAATTGTGATAAAGCAGACGTTGCATTGTATGATAGATTAGCAGTAAATGATGCTAAAATTGATGGAATGATTAAATCTTTACATCAAGTAAAAGAAAAAGCATCGCCTTTAAATCATAGTTTGTACAGCTTTACGCATGAAAATGGAATAGAAATAGAAAATAAAACCGTTCCATTTGGTACAATTTTAATTATATACGAATCAAGACCAGATGTTACGGTAGAAGCTACTGCCATTGCTCTAAAATCAGGAAATAAAATTTTGCTGAAAGGTGGAAAAGAAGCAAGAAAGAGCAATTTATTATTGAGCAAATGTTGGGAAAAGGCATTGGAAAGAGCTGAAGCCGAGAAAAATACTGTTCGTTTTTTAGATTTGAACAGACAAGACTTTCAAGACTACTTAAAAAAGCCAGATACTCCAATTGATTTAATTATTCCAAGAGGCGGACAACGATTAATTGAATACGTTTATAGCGTTGCCACTTGCCCTGTTTTAGTAAGCGGTAGAGGAAATAACTTTATGTATATTTCTGAAAATGCCGATTTAGAAATGGCAAAAGATTTAATTATTCAGTCTAAAATTTCTAAAATATCGGCTTGTAATGCCTTAGATAAAGTTTTAATAAACAAGAAAATAGCTAATAGCTTCAAAACTGATATTATTGCTTCACTGGAAGCAGAAATGGTAGAAGTGCTTGAAAATATTGATGAAGCAACTTGGTATGAAGAGTTTTTAGATAAAAAAATTGTTATAGCTGAAGTTGATACTTTAGAAATGGCAGTATCAATGATTAATAAATATTCGGGGCAACATTCGGCAACCATTGTTTCAAGTATTGAAAATGAAGCCGATTTATTTATGAATGAAGTAGATTGTGCGGCTGTTTACCACAATGTTTCAACCCGTTTTACTGATGGTTTTCAGTTTGGCTTAGGTGCAGAAATGGCAATAAGTACACAGAAAGTTCACCACAGAGGACCGTTAGGAATAGAACATTTGGTAACCAACAAATGGTATGTAAAAGGAAATGGACAAACAAGATAAACCACTAATTTTAATAAAATTTGGAACGGCTACACTTACTAAAGATAGCGATAAAATTTCTAGAGCCAAGTTAGAAGATATAGCTAAGCAAGTTGTCCAATTACGAGAAAAATATAATGTGGTTTTAGTTTGCTCTGGAGCAATTGCTGCTGCAAAACAATTTATTAAACTCGAAAAGTTTGGCGATAAAATAAACGAAAAGCAAGCCTTAGCTGCTATTGGTCAGCCATTTTTAATGCGATTGATTTACGATTCTTTTCGTGATTTTGAAATACCAGTTGGACAATGTTTGTTGTCTTATGCCGATTTTAAGTTTGAAAAATCAAAGAAGAATATTTACAACACTATTTCAGAATTAATAAAAAATGGTGTTTTGCCCATCATCAATGAAAATGACACTACAGCAACTGATGAAATTAAGTTTGGCGATAATGATAAACTTTCGGCATTAGTGGCGAGTTTGTTAAGAGTTGATTTATTAATTCTTGCGAGTAATACTTACGGAATTTATAACGATAAGAAAGAAACCATACAGGTAATTGAGAATGTAAAGGATATAAGCAAATTTATAAAAGATGTAAAATCAGATCAAGGAACAGGTGGAATGTTTTCTAAATTAGCAGCCGTTGAAATTGCACAAGAAAACGGAATTGAAACTTGGATTATAAACGGACACGAATCGAATTTTTTGA
>JAHDDA010000262.1 GCA_020629595.1 Chitinophagales bacterium | reverse complement strand
CGTTTAATTATGTGGCTAACCGATGTAAAACACATTCGTGAAACTATTCCGTTTCCACGTTATTACGGAAGACTTTTTCCTTAAATTTTATTTAAAAGGAATTTGGAAAAAGGAAATGGGAATAAGGATTAAAACGTCATCTTTATTCCCATTTTTTAAATTAATTATAGATTTAGCTTTACTTAATACCTTTACCCTTTTCCAAATCAACTAAGCACTTAACACCCATAACTTAATTGCCTTTTTACCCTTTTCCAAAAAAAACTTAAAGAGCAAAACATTGAATTTCCGTAAAACACCTCCTCCAATAAATTTCAATCAAGCAATAAAACTTGAAACTCCAGAAATTTTTTCATTAGATAATGGAATGGAAGTTCACCAAATAGAATCGGGTGAGCAAGATGTTTTATTATTGGAATTATGCTTTAAAACAGGACGTTGGTACGAACCCAAACCACAGGTTTCGCACTTTACACACGCCATTTTAAAAGAAGGAACTAAAAATTTTACTTCACAACAAATTGCCGAAAAATTAGAATACTACGGAGCAACAATGAAAGTTTTTGCTGGTTTCGATTATTGTACCCTTTCGGTTTCTACATTAAATAAATACCTTGAACCTATTTTACAAATTGTACAAGAAGTTTTAGAAAACGCTTCCTTTCCAGAACAAGAGCTAAATATTTATAGGAATAATGTACTACAAGAATTTGCCTTAAATAGCACCAAACACGAATACATTGCAACCAAAACTTTTGGCACAAATCTTTGGGGTAAAAATCATCCGTATGGCTACCCTACCCGACCAATAGAAATGCAAAATGTTAGTATTTCTGCTATTAAAAATTATTTTAAAACCCTTTACAAACCCCAAAATACCACACTTTTTATTGCTGGTAAGTCAACACAAGATTTTCAAAAATTACTAAACAAATACATAGGTTCTTGGAAAAAAGGAATTACACTTAGCGATAATTTTGAACCTAAGATTAAGCCAAATTTTAATTTAGATACCTTTCTAATTGAAGATGCGAAAGCACATCAAGTTTCATTAAGAATGGGTATGCACATTTTAGAAGAAACTAACGATTCTACAAGAAATAATAAAGAATACACCAACTTATTTGTATTAAATACCGTTTTAGGTGGCTATTTTGGTTCTCGATTAATGGCAAATATTAGAGAAGAAAAAGGTTATACCTACGGAATTTATTCAACAATTATTAATATGGTAAATGGCAGTTACCTGTCAATTTCAACAGAAGTTGGAAAAGATGTTTGGAAAGATTGTGAAAATGAAATATATAAAGAAATAAATCGTTTGAAAAACGAGCTTGTTTCAGATGCAGAATTGAATATGGTTAAAAATTATTTATCGGGCTATTTGTTAAGTCTAATAGATGGAGGTTTTAATCGATTGGCTTGTTGGAAAGAATTGTTTTTTCAAGAGTTGAATGTCGAATATTTCAATACCTTTGCAGAAGAAATAACACAAGTAACGCCAAAGCAAATTTTAGATTCAGCTAATAAATATTTAGAAAAAGATAAAATGCTGAAAGTTTTTGTTGGGCAGGTTTAAACAGAAAATGAGAAAATTAGATTGTGAGAAATGAGAAAACTGAATTTCGAAATCTAAATATCTCAAATCTCATAGTCTCTAAATCTAAAATTGTATGAATTTTTCTTTTTTGAAAAGCAACTTACTATTCGTTCTATCCTTATTATTTTTTGCTATTAATGTAAATGCACAATTAGCACCCGTAAGTATTGAATGTGTAAACACCGATTCAAACACAGGAACATATATTCAATGGACTACGCCGCCCGATTGTACAAGTGCAGACATTGAAAGTTATAATATTTATTATGCTCAAGATATAAATGATGCATTTGTGTTAGTAGCAGAACAAACAAATCCCAATTTTTTTAACACTAATTACACTTTAGATGTAGATAGTGGACAAGCCTTTTTAGATGAAGGAACTGAAAACTTTTTTTATGTAACTTATACTTGTAACGGAGAAGAATCATTAGCCTCTGCACCTGTTAGCAATCAGGGTTTACCCATAGTAGAATTAACAAAAGTAACTGTTGCCGCAGGTTTTGTAAACATAGAATGGACACCCTTAACCAACTCAAACGTAGGTGGCTATGTAATTGGACAAGTTGGGCAAAACGGAGTATTACCCTTAGATACAATTATGAATCCAATGGCTGGTTTCTATTCAGATTTTACTGCCGATCCTGATAATGAATCTGAATCTTATGCGGTTTTCGCTATTGACTTTTGCGAAAATTTTGAGGTGGTAAACTCTAACTTTCATACTACAATACATTTAGAATCAACTGTTGGCGGCTGTAATTCAGTGCTTACTTTTGGTTGGAATCATTACGAAGGTTGGGAAACCTTAAATGAATATGTAATTTATGAGTCAGATATTGAAGGGTTACCAGGAGAACCAATTGACACCATTCCTGCAACACAAAATACTTTTGAATATTTGCTTTCAAATGCAAGTGAAGATTTGCATTTTATAGTAGAAGCAGTTGGTGAGCATTTAGGCAATATTGTTCGTTCTAGCTCAAATCAATTTACCATAAATGCTTCAACACCTTCTTTACCTTCTGAAATGAATTTATATTATGCTTCGGTTATTTCTGGAATTACCGATGAAGTTTATTTAATTTTTGAAACCACAACTGCAGGTTCTTCGGTACAATATAAATTGGAAAGAGGTGTAGTTTCTGAAAATGATTTACAAAGCTCATTGATTGTTGAAAACAATGGTGATGCAATACACGATGAAGATGCAAAACCCAATGAATTTAGCTATTATTACAGAATTTCGGCTACTGATGAATGTGATTCAAAAATTGAAACAAACTATACCCGTACAATTTATTTAAGCCACCAAGATAATTTCAATCAAACTATAACTTTAAGTTGGAATGAGTTTGAATTAGAAGGAGCTACTATTTTAGAATATGAATTACTACGATTTGATGAAATCAATGTTGAACCTACGATTATTGCCACATTTACACCAAACGATGCAATGACTTTTACCGATGATGTTTCAGCAATTGAATCGGAAAGTGAAGGATTTTACAAATACCAAGTAAAAGCCATTTACCAAAAACAACGTTTGAGTGGCGTAACCGAAACCTTAGATAGTTTTTCAAATAGACGAGAAGTAACAAAAAACTCTCAAATTAAAGACGTTCCAACTGCCTTTAGACCCAATGGCGTAAATAATGTTTTTAAACCTGAAATTCAATTCCCTAATGCCGATAATTACTCAATGTTGATTATGAATCGTTGGGGTGAAAAAGTATTTGAGTCTAACGATCCAGCAATTGGCTGGAATGGATTGGTTGAGGGCGTATTAGCTCCTCAAGGTGTTTATGCCTACATTATTCGTATGGAATCATTTAACTCACGTGAGTTAATACGTAAGGGAACAGTTTTATTGGTAAGATAATAGACTTTATCTCGATTTTTATGGTACATTTCATCTGTCGTTTATATGTTGGGACGTATTGCAATACGTCCTTACGAAAAAAAACGTGATAACCTTTAATATTTTCAATTATTTGGTGTACGACCATTTTTTTGTATAAAGCTGTGGTAGCTTTTCACACTTTTATACGTAGTCATAAAGCCT
>JAHDDA010000004.1:18594-22669 GCA_020629595.1 Chitinophagales bacterium | reverse complement strand
GAATCAGTACCAATCATCATTCCGCCAGGGAACGCATAGTTTTCTAAAACTACTTGGTGAATAATTCCTGCACCTGGTTTCCAGAAACCAATGCCGTATTTATTACAAACTGAACGTAAGAAGTTGAAAACCTCGTTGTTGACATTCAAACTTTCTTGTAAATCTTTATCTGCTCCACTTTTTGCTTGAATTAAGTGGTCGCAGTGAGCCGTAGAAGGAACGGCAACTTTCGATTTTCCTGCTTGCATAAATTGCAACAATGCCATTTGAGCTGTTGCATCTTGCATTGCCACTCGGTCGGGTGCAAAATCTACATAATCACTGCCACGAGTAAACTCACGTAACTCTTGCGTTTGGAATAAATGCGTATATAATATTTTTTCTGCTGCAGTTAAAGGTCGGTCAATGATAGCACGTACTTTTTCTAAACTTGAAGCTAAGTTAGTGTAGTGCTTTTTTATCATTTCGATATCGAAAGCCATAAATATTTTTTATTAGGTTCTAAAATTTGGTGCAAAAATAATGCAATAGCTAATAATAGGTATTTTATTCTGGTAATTGAATAATAATTTAAACAAAAAAGCCTTTTTCTAAATGCTATATATCAGATATTGGTTCTTCTTACAAGTTAGTATCAATAGAATTTCAAGGTCAATTGAAGACTATTTACTTTTTAAATTTTCCTAATAGATTCAGTTTTTCCAAAAAGAGTTACCATTCACAATAAGACAAAATCAATTTTTAGGAGGCAAAGGAAAAAAAATGCTCGTTTTCTTAGCATAAGCCTGAAAAGCTTTGTTTTTCTTGTACTTTCTTTCAAGCATAGGTACACCTGAAACAAAAATTATAAAAAAGTTTATTGTTAAAACGCCAGCTAAAGAAAATTTTACTAAGTGAGCTTGGCTTGCAACTATGAAAATACCCCACCACAACAAACATTCCCCAAAATAATTTGGATGTCGGCTATATTTCCACAAGCCTGTTTTCATTATTTTACCTTTATTTTTTGGATTTTTCTTAAAACTTAATAATTGAGAATCGGCTACACTTTCAAATAAAAAGCCTACTAAAAAAATGGTACAACCTAAAATATCGATATAATTCACGTGAGAATAAACATTGTAAGTATTAACGTTTATAATAGGTAAAGAAACAACAAACATTACAAGCCCTTGCAACATAAATACTTGAAAAAAAGCTCTAATATTTGCATATTTGCCCCATTGTTTTCGCCAATTTGCATATCTAAAATCTTCGGGTTTATTTAAGCTACGTGCAAAAATATAAAAAGCCAAACGCACTCCCCACACAATAATTAAGGTACATATTAAAACTTGCCTTGGATAAAAAACACTGTGCTTAAACAACGTAAAAATTGCAACCAAAACAAAGCCTAATCCCCAAGCAATATCAGCTATGCCATTGTCTTTTTTTACCAATGCCAAGGTGTACCAAAACACCATATAAAAAGCTATTAACAAAAGACATTCTTTATAAACTAGTATAATATAATCGAAATTGGGCATAAGCAAACGCAAAAGTATTATTCAAAATTAAAAATTATTCATTGACATTTAAAAATTAACAACTAAATTTGCACTCGCTTACGCAAACCTTTTGCTTAATTTCTAAGATTGAAAGGATATTGTAAACTTTAAAAACCATTTAAAATGGCAACAAAAATTAGATTACAGCGTCATGGACGCAAAAAAAGACCTTTTTACCACATCGTAATTGCTGATGTTAGAGCTCCACGTGATGGTAAATTTATTGAAAAAATTGGAACTTACGATCCAAATACTGTTCCTGCAACTATAAACTTAGATCGTGAAAGAGCATTTCACTGGGTAATGACTGGTGCACAACCTACCGATACCGTAAGAGCAATATTGCGTTATAATGGCGTTATGTTCCGTAAGCACTTACAGCGTGGAGTACGTAAAGGTGCATTTTCTCAAGAAGAAGCCGACAAGCGTTATGAAGATTGGATAACTGCTAAAGCATCTAAAATTGCTGGACGTAAAGACGCATTATCGGCTGCTGCTGCTGATGAAGCTGCAAAACGTGAAGCTGCAGAACGTCAAAAGAATATTGATCGTTATGGTGCTGATGAACCAGAAGTTGAAGAAACGCCAGTAGAGAAAACTACAGAAGAAGCCGTTGCAGATGAAGCAATAACAACTGAAGATGCTCAACTAGCAGTTGAAGAAGCAACTGTTGAACCAGATGATTTAACAAAAGTTGAAGGAATAGGACCAAAAATTTCTGAAGTTTTAGGAAATGCAGGAATCAAAACTTTTGCTGACCTAGCTGGTGCTGATGTAGAAAAAATTAAAGAAATTTTAGCTGCTGAAAACTTACAACGTCATATTCCAGATACTTGGCCTAAACAAGCTGAAATGGCTAACGAAGGCAAATGGGATGAATTAAAAGTTTGGCAAGATGAGCTTGACGGTGGTAAAGTAGTAGAATAATGAATAATAGAGACCTAATTTTGGTCGGAACAATTCAAAAACATTTTGGTCTCAAAGGTGCTGTAAAAGTATCCTTTGAGGCTTTTTTTTTGGATTTTACCGATAATGTTTCTGTACTTTTTGTTGAAGAAAGAGGCAATAAAATTCCATATTTTGTAGAAAAATTTGAACTTAGGTTTGATGGAACAGGTATTGTTAAGCTAGAAGATGTAAACGTCAAAGAAGAAGCTATGCTTTTAAATGGAAAAAGTATTTATGTTGACGCTAATAATTACGAAGGTATAAAAGAAGCACAAGATGATGAAGATTATTATGGTGAGTTAGTGGGCTTAAATGCAATTTTATTAGATGCCCAAAATTTAAAATTAGGCAAAATTACTGGAATAGAATATTTGCCAGAACACGAATGTGCAAAGCTCAAGTATAATAATATTGAAATAATGTTACCCTTACACGATGATATTTTAGATTCGTATGATGACGATAATGCCTATTTTAATTTAAATGAAGATTATTTAAGTATTTACTTTGATGATACAGACGAAGAAAGAGATGACAACGATTAACTAAAAAACTAAGCACTCAAAACTAATAACGAACAAATGCGTATAGACATAATTTCGGCAGTTCCACAGTTAATGGATAGCTTTTTTCAACATTCAATAATGAAAAGAGCCAATGATAGAGGTTTATTAGAAGTAGTTACCCACGATTTACACGCTTATGGTATAAATAGATATAACCAAATAGATGATTACCAATTTGGTGGAGGTGCAGGAATGGTTATGATGATAGAACCTATTGATAATTGTATTGCCGATTTAAAAAAGCAACGAAATTATGACGAGGTTATTTATATGAGTCCAGACGGTGAATTATTGAACCAAAAAATATGTAATCAACTTTCTTTGGTAGAAAACATTATAATTCTTTGTGGACATTATAAAGGCGTAGATGAAAGAGTAAGAGAACATTTAATAACTCGTGAAATTTCAATTGGCGATTATGTTTTATCAGGTGGTGAATTGGGTGCAGCCGTTTTAGTTGATGCTTTAGGGCGTTTATTGCCAGGTGTTTTAAACAACGAAAGTTCTGCTCTTTTCGATTCATTTCAAGACGATTTAATTGCACCACCTGTTTATACACGACCAGCCGAATACAAAGGCTTTAAAGTTCCAGAAATATTACTCTCTGGAAACTTCCCCAAAATAGAAGAATGGAGAAATCAAAAATCATTGGAACGTACAAAGGAAAAACGCCCCAATTTATTGAAGTGAGTACACTCAATATTTTATCAATTCCTCGAAAATTTTAAATAAAGTTTTCATAGTGTAAATAAAATACGAACTAAATGTAACAAAGTTGCATTAACTAATGTAACTTTGTTGCTTTAAGATAATGGTTTATGGTTTCTCTTAGGGTTGTGTCATTGTTAAAAATTAATGATTTACCCTAAGGGTATTCAACTTATTTCTACATTTTTTATTAATGAGTAAAGAACGTAATACAAAATCGAAACAAGCAGTAGAACAGCTTATTTTACAGTCAAAAATGGCACTTTCACACCAAGAAATTCAAGAGAAGATAGGTGAAATGTGTAA
>JAHDDA010000004.1:17250-18494 GCA_020629595.1 Chitinophagales bacterium | reverse complement strand
GGTAGCCTATCAACCATTATGTTCGATACTACTTTTGTTTTTACCGATTCAATGTTTGTTTCATTTGGCGTTTTTGACTATTCGCACATATTAGATTATTTAGGAGAAGATACCCTCTGGGTTTATTCTAGTCAAAATGGTACAAGGCTAGCAGAAGACCTATCAAACCCTAAGCGAAACTTAGCCCTAGCACATAGTCATGGTCCCTTTCAATGGGTTGATTTATATGAAGATAGAGATTATGCACTACACTTAGCCTTATTTCCAATTGTTCGGTTTCCTGAAGGTGGTGGGCAAGCAATAATTGATGAATGTGGAGTATGCTATGGTAATGGATTTCCACAAAACACTTGCGATTGTGATGGAACTTTACCACAAATTTGGTTTATTGACAGTGATGGCGATGGCTTAGGAAGTGATAATACCACTACTGAAAGTTGCGAGCAACCAGAAGGCTATGTTTCAAACGCCAATGATGATAACGATAATTGCAATGGAGTTGTAGATGAATGTGGTGTTTGTAATGGAACTGGTTTTCCAGAAGGCACTTGTGATTGTACTGGAACGCCACCTCAAATTTGGTACATAGATACAGATAATGACGGTTTAGGCGATGCAAATAATTCGCTTTTAAGTTGTGAACAACCAATTGGCTATGTTGCAAATAATAATGATGATTTTGATAATTGTAACGGAACTGTAGATGAATGTGGTATTTGTAACGGCAATGGAATAGCTGAAGGAACTTGCGATTGTGAAGGCAATTTACCACAAACTTGGTTCATTGATACTGATGCTGATGGTTTAGGCGATAGTAATTTTTCGGTTGAAAGCTGCGAACAACCCGAAGGTTATGTTGCCAATGCCAATGATGATGATGATAATTGCAATGGCATTGTAGATGAATGTGATATTTGTAATGGAATTGGTATTCCACAAGGATTTTGCGATTGTGAAGGAACACCTGAAACCACCTTTTACTTAGATAATGATGGTGATGGCTTAGGTGATGAAACAACATTTTTAAACGCTTGTTCTCAACCAACAAACTACGTAACTAATGCCAATGACGATGATGATAATTGCCACCCAAACAACATTCCTGAAACAGATTGTGATTGCTACGGAACACCCAAGCAAAAATGGTTTATTGATGCTGACAAAGATGGCTGGGGACATCCTACAAATTTTGAATTATCGTGTGATAGTATAGCCAATTATGTAACAAATAATTATGATAATAA
>JAHDDA010000004.1:14327-17150 GCA_020629595.1 Chitinophagales bacterium | reverse complement strand
ATTTTACTTATTGAAAATGCTGTACAAAAGCAAGTTCAAAAAATAATGCTAACTCAATGATAAGAATATTATACATATTAGTTGGCACTATTTTTTTGTTAAATTCTGCCATAGCACAGGAAAATTGCAATTTTAAAATTGAAGGAATCATCAGTGATGCTACCGAAAGATTGGCTTATGCAAATGTTGTAATAAATAATGAGCAAAATGAATTGGTAAAAGGCGACATTTCTAATCAGAATGGAGAATTTGTTATTGATAATTTATGCGAAGGAACTTATAGAATTAACATTAGCTATGTAGGATTAGAAACATTAGATACTTTAATTCAGTTAAAGCAAAATTTATATTTAAGTACCACATTAAAAGTTAACTCATTATCCGAAATTCTTATTTCAGAAAAAAAGGTAGAAACAGGAACATTAGAAGCTATTACACTTAAAGATATTGATTTATCAAGTAGTTCGGCAGGAACAAATTTAGCGGGAGCAATAGCCGATGTACCTGGGGTTACTTTTCTTAAAACATCAACAAGTTCTAGTAAACCTGTAATTCATGGTTTGCATGGTAGCCGAATTTTAATTTTAAACAACGGAGTACGTCAAGAAGGGCAACAATGGAACAATAATTATGCACCAGAAATTGACCCATTTTTAGCAACAAATATTACAGTCATTCAAGGAGCATCGAGTGTGCGTTATGGTGCAGATGCCATTGGTGGTGTTGTAATTGTTGAAGCTCCTAAACTAAGAAAAACAACAGGCATAGACGGCAATATTTTATTGGCAGGAAGAAGTAATAACCGACAAGGAACTGTTTCAGGAATGTTAGAAGGAAAATTGAAATGGGACAAGCTTCCTATTTCTTGGCGAGTACAAGGAACGGCAAATCGTGGCGGTGATGCAAGAACAGCTAACTATTATTTAGAAAATACAGGGTTAGCCGATTATAGCTTTTCTTATGCACTTGGTTACGAAGCCAAAAAATGGGGAACAGAAATATTTTATAGTCTTTTTAATTCAAAAATTGGCGTTTATAAAGGTTCACACACTCATAACTTAACCGATATTATAAATATTTTTGAAGGCTTACAACCACCAGATACAACAGAGTTTAGTTACGAAATTTTAAGACCAAGAGAAACAGCAACTCATGAGTTATTTAAATTCAAAACCTACTTTGCACCCAATATTAACAATAAAATTAGCTTAACTTACGCAAGGCAATTCAATCGCCACGAAGATTTTGATATAAACCACGGATTTCAGCAATTAGCCGAAAATTCAGCACCCAATATGCGCTTAAAGTTAACGGTTCATAGTCTTAATGTAGATTATGAATATACTAAAAATAATTGGAAAATATTTAGTGGAATTTCTGGCTTAACAAAACGAAATACATTTAATGGTTTATCTATTATTCCACGTTATAAAAGTCAATCAACAGGCGCTTACATATTAACAGAATGGCGACCAAACAATCGTTTGTTTTTCGATTTAGGATTTAGATACGATTTTGAAAATAGAAATGTTGAATTAACAGAAATTGATAGCATAGCCAACGCAACTTACAGTAATTTTTCTTTCAGCATTGGCAATAGTTACCGACTAAATGACTTTCTTAAAATACAAGCAAATATTGGAACTGCTTTTCGCCCTTCAAGTGTAAATGAGTTGTATAGTGCTGGCGTAAATCATGGTGAAGGTTCTTACGAATCTGGTACACCAACCCTTAATAGTGAACGAGTAATTAATGCTTCAACAAGTATTAATTTCAATAATCAGAAAAATTTAGTAAGTCGTTTTTCATTGTTTTATAAATATTTTCCTAATTATATTTATCTAACACCACTAAGTCAATCAATTTTAACTATTCGTGGTTTTTTCCCTTCTTATAAGTATGTGGAAACCGAAGCCACTTTCAGAGGTTTTGACTATTCAATACAATATAAATTACCTAAAAATATAACTACCGAAGCTCAAATTTCAGTAGTTCGTGCTTGGAACGAAAAAGCCAACGAACCTTTAATTCTTATTCCACCAGATCAATATTCTTTTGGCATAGGTTATGAAGTACCTAAAGGCGATTTTGCAGGAAGTAGCTTAGAATTTACAATTCAACGACAAGCACAACAAACCCTATTTCCAGATAGTACACATTTAGTTTTACCACCACCAGCATTTAATTTGTTTAATATACAAGGAATTATACAATGGCGTATTCCAACTAAGAAAAATAAAAAATTACCGATTCAAATAGGTCTAAGCATAGAAAATTTATTCAATAAAAGATATAGAATTTATATGAATAGAATGAGATATTTTGCCGATGAACCGGGCAGAAATATTTCTTTAAAATTAAAAATCCCTTTTACTGCACGTTAAAACCATAAACCAATAAATCATATTTTTTCATACAGTAAAGACCTAAAAAATACTGTCTTTACTTAAACAACTTAATTTTTTTATTATGAAAAAGCAATTTTTATTGTTCACCTTACTTTCAGTGTGCTTTTTTTCGTGCGTAAGTGATGATGATCACGACCATGACCACGATGAGCAAGAGTTAATTACTACTGTTGAACTAACTTTTACTAATGATGCTGGTAATGCTTCAATTTTCGCTTTTCAAGATTTAGATGGAATTGGTGGAGAAGATGGAACTATTGATGATATTGTTTTACAAAGTGCAACAAACTACGCTTTAACAGTTCGTGTTTTAAATGAAGCTGAAACCCCAACGGAAGACATTTCACTTGAAATTGCCGAGGAAGCAGAAAATCACCAATTTTTCTTTCAGCAAGACCCTGAAATAATGACTATT
>JAHDDA010000004.1:0-14227 GCA_020629595.1 Chitinophagales bacterium | reverse complement strand
AATTAAAAATGTCCTACACCAAAAAATGTATTATTTTTGTAACTCGACTGTTCCCATATTCAGCAGTTGAAAAAGCCCAAGTTTATGCTTGGGCTTTTGTTTTATCTTTTTGACAACAGAATTTATTCGATTACTACTTGTTAGAGTTCCTGAATCGAACACTATTCCACCACAAACTTACCATTTGCTAAAACACCATTTTTATTGGTAAACTGATAAAAATATGTTCCAGCCATAAAGTTTTGAATGTCTAAAGTAACATTAATATCGCCACTTTTAATTTGTTGTGTAGCAACTTGCTTACCTATAATATCAAAAATATTTAGTGTTGCATTTTTATCTAAATTATCAAAAGAAAGGGTAATAAAATCACTTGCAGGGTTAGGTTGTACTTGAATTTCAATTACGTTTTCTAAAGAAGTAATATTAGTTCCTGTATTTGATGGTTCTTGCGTTGGGTCAGCTTCAACACCATCATAAAAGAAAGTATGAACTGCTTCCATAAAAGCATTTTGGTTGGCTGTACCACTCAACATTTCTAAACCTACTGCTAAATAAACCATTTTATAAGTGTCGTTTTCAAACCTTACACCACAGTTTACTCCACTTGTTGAGTTGTAGGTAAAAATATTAGTTCCACCATTAATGGCATCAAAACTATCTGGATAGTAAAAATCATTGTAGGCAGCATCAATATCAATTTCTCCTAAACCACCAAAATAAGCATCTGCCGTATTGGCAACTAAAGTTTGGTTTGCTGTGCTTCCATCATCATTAAAACTTGCGTGCATATAATTGGCATAAAAATCTTGAGTAGCAGCTGTAAAGTAACCATCTGTTACACTTTCCCAGCCAATATCTTGCCCTGCAATTAGCATATTTCCACCATTATCTAAAAATGCTTTGAACGCCTCAACTTTATCATCGGTTAAAGAAGGAAAAGACCAGCCAACATTAAAATAAATATTTTTTACGCCAGATAATGCTCCATAATTCATTCCATTTATAAAAGCATTTGTTCCCATAGTTGAAACATATTTATTATCAACGGCTTCTAAACCATTTTCATACAATACATCAAAAGGTCCCCATTCGCCACCATCGCCAAAACCAGCATCGTTGTTTACAACCAAATCCCAAACATTTGACACAACATTATAAGTAACTCTTTGTGGTGCATAAACTGAATTGTCAAACTGTTCAACTTCAATGGTATATTCTCCAACAGCAGGACTTATTGATGGATTTACCAATAACTTAATTTCTAAATCTTGGTTTGGAGTTGTACTTACTAAAGTTTCTCCTTCTGAAGTTTGACCAGCAATATCAATCATTGCTCCCCAATCATCTGGATGATTGCTTACTAATCTAACATTATAAAAACCACCTGCTCCAGAATTAAAACTTCCAGTAAACTCAACTTCGGCTAATTCTTCCGATGCTTTAAAAGGAACATCGGCAGAGAAAAAGGCAAAATCAGGATCATCTGAAGAACCAGAATTAATTACTTCTTTAGTAGCATTATCTTGCACAAAAGCAATTACATAAATCTCATCGGCTTGCCAACTATCCTCTAAATTATAAGAATAAGTATAAGTAACACTTTCTCCATTAGGTGCAAGCGTAAATGACTCTCCCGAACCTGTTAAAGTTTCACGAAATACATTTGGAAAATCTTTTTCTCCATTATTTCCTGGAGGCGAATTATAACTAACCATTCTTTCAACTACAGCTGTTTGTAAAGTATAATCTCCACTAATATCACCAGTAGTTTTAATTTCAATACTAACTACTCTTTCTGTATCACCTGTTTCAGTTACAATAATTCCTATTGGCGAAATCTGAGCATTTAAGTTATTTACATCCGATTGTGAAACGCCAGCGGGTCCACCTTTATCTTCGCCATTCATATACATAGAAGGCACCCCCCCAACATTGTAATAATCAACTCTTGATTGAACTGGAGTTGGATTTGCAGCGTTCATTGGATCAGTGCCAGGCCAAGAGGTGTGGTATGAAATATGATGTATATTTCCACGATTTTGATCTAAAATACCATTTTTAAATGCAGGGTTTTGATCGGCACAAGGTCCACAAGATGCTTGAGTAAAATGTTCAAACAACGCATATTGGCGTGATTGTGCATTTACACAAACAGCAAATACAATTAATAATAAAAAGGAAAAGTAAAATTTCTTCATCTTTGAGTTATTTTGGTTTTATTCAATACTTGAATGGTTAAAGTTATGGTATAATTTTTTAAACAAAACCACATAATTTCATACAATTACATAAATTTACGGTTGAAAGGAGGAAAATTACTACTTTATTACTAGCAATGAAATACACAACACACACTTTAAAAAAAATGGAAACCCTTTATGCAGAACTTGGTTACGAAGTTCGTTATGGAAAAGGCAATTTTAATTCGGGAGCTTGCATTTTAAAAGATAGCAATATAATTGTTATAAATAAATTGTTTAATACCGAAAGCAGAATAAATGCACTCATTGATTTAATGCCTAATATTGAAATAAAAGAAGTAGAGCTAAGTTCGATTTCAGATAAATTATTGAAGAAAGTAAACGAAATGAATTTGGAAAAGTTAGGTGTTGTAGAAGATGAAGAAATGCTGAAAACTAACAGTTAATAAAAAACAAATGAAAATTACTTTCTTAGGAACAGGAACATCAATGGGCGTACCCGTAATTGGGTGCAAATGTGCTGTTTGTCTTTCTAAAAACGAAAAAGACAAACGCCTAAGAACTTCTGCTTTAATAGAAAGTAATGGCGAAACTTTTTTAATTGATACAACACCCGATTTTAGGGAACAAATGCTAAAGTATGATGTAAATAAACTATCGGCAATATTGTTTACCCACGCCCACCGAGACCACGTAGCAGGTTTGGATGATGTAAGAGCTTATAATTTTATTTTGAAACAAGATGTTTATGCTTATGGCTCTAATATTACCTTGCAAGGTATAGAAAAAATGTTTCCGTATATTTTTGAAGAAAACAAATATCCAGGCGTTCCCGAAGTAAATTTTATTGAAATTGAAAACAAGCCATTTGAAGTAGCCAAACATACATTTACGCCCATACAAGTAATGCACTACAAATTGCCCGTTCAAGGTTTCAGATTAGGTGATTTAACCTACATCACCGATGCGAATTATATTTCCGATGCTGAAAAAGAAAAAATAAGAGGTTCTAAGGTTTTAGTTTTAAATGCGCTTAGAAAAGAAAAACACATTTCACATTTTACTTTACAAGAAGCCATTGATTTGGTAAATGAATTAGAAATAGAGACTGCCTTTTTTACACACATTAGCCATCAATTGGGAAAACACGCTGACATAACGGCAGAATTACCTCCAAATATTCATTTAGCCTACGATGGATTGGTTGTTGATATTTAGAAAACGAGAAATTGAGACTTTTAGAAAATGAGATGTAACAGTCTCACATTCTCATTTTCTTGTAATCTAAGATTCTAAGTATAATGGTCGAAAACGTATATTTATTTTTAACAGCACTAATATTTCTATTTTTACTAATAGTTGGCACTTATTATGTTCAAACGGTAAATAAAAATAAAATTCTTCGTAAAAAGTATATGCTTGGACATTGGAAATGCGAAGGTACTTCACCAAGTACAAACCAAAAATGGCAATTCAACTATGTTTTTAATAATAATGAAGTTGAAATGCGTGGTATAAATCCCAATTTTAAAGCAAAAGGAAAATATAAAGTTGTTAGAGAAATTGAAAATTTACTTACTATAAAAATTGACAACTTAGAAGGCGATACTGAATTTGCCCCAGAAATGCTTAGTATTGCCGTAGATAAACAACAACGAAAAATTTATATTGACGGCAGACTTTACAAACCTGTTGTTTCGTAACGTTTTATGCCAAAAAGTAGCTATTTATGAATTTTCAAATCTAATAATTTAAGAAAAAAGAAGTTTAAACCTCTAAAAATTTAACTTGAAAGTACATTTGTTTTAAATTAGGCTATTCAAATTAGTTCAGTTTGAAAACATAGTAAGCAAATGTCAGTTGAAGTAGTAATAAAAAGCCCAGAAGAAGAAAAAAAAGATATTTTACGAGAATACAAACGTCTTTTACGAATGGCAAAAATTCAGTCAAAAGAAGAATTAGCTGTTATTCGTAAAGCCTTTAAAATAGCCGTAAAAGCACACGATGGCACACGCCGCAAAAGTGGCGAACCCTATATTTTACATCCAATAGCCGTAGCACAAATAGTAGTTGAAGAATTTAACTTAGATTATATTTCTATTGCCTGTGCCTTAATGCACGATGTTGTTGAAGACTCTGAGTTTACGCTTGAAGATATGCTAAGTAATTTCAACCCAAATGTTACCCGTATTATTGATGGCTTAACAAAAATAAAAGGTGTAGTAGGCAAAGACTCTAGTATGGTAAAAGCCCAAGCCGAAAACCTAAAAAAAATACTACTAACTTTAAGTGATGATGTAAGGGTAATTTTAATTAAAATTGCTGACCGTTTGCACAATATGCGTACAATGAAATCTATGCCTGAAAGAAAACAAGTACGCATTTCTTCTGAAACAATGTATTTGTACGCACCATTGGCTCACCGATTAGGTTTATATAAAATTAAAACTGAACTTGAAGACTTATCGCTTAAATACACCAACAGAGAAATGTATGGCGATATTGCCAAAAAACTAGCAGCCACCAAACGAGATAGAGATAAATTTATCAAAGACTTTATTAATCCACTGAAAGCAAAATTAATTGAAGGTGGCTTAGAAGATTTTGAAATTTACGGTCGCCCTAAATCAATACATTCTATTTGGAATAAAATAAGAAAAAAAGGCGTTAGCTTTGAAGAAATTTACGATTTATTTGCCATAAGAATTGTAATTGAAACCCCTGAAAAAAGTGAAAAACCAGAATGTTGGAAAGCATATTCTATAATTACCGATATTTACAAACCCCTACCCGATAGGCTGCGAGACTGGATAAGTAATCCTAAATCTAATGGTTACGAATCGTTACATACAACGGTTTTAGGACCCAAAGGTCGTTGGGTTGAAGTGCAAATTCGTTCAAAACGTATGGATGAAATTGCTGAAAAAGGAGTAGCCGCCCACTGGCGTTACAAAGGGCAACGCACCAAAAGTGGCGATATGCTTGAAGATTGGCTAGAACAAGTACGTGATTATTTACAAAACCCCGCTGCCAATGCCCTCGAATTTCTAAATGATTTTAAGCAAAACCTATACGAATCGGATGTATATGTGTTTACCCCAAAAGGTGATTTAATGAATATGCGTGCTGGCTCTACCATTTTAGATTTTGCTTTTTCTATTCATACAGAATTAGGAGCTAAATGTATTGGTGGGCAAATAAACAATAAACTTAGACCAATAAGCCATAAACTTAAAAATGGCGACCAAGTTCATATTTTAACTTCAACCAAACAAAAACCAACCGAAGACTGGCTCAGTATTGCTGTTACTTCAAAAGCTCGTTCTCGTATAAAATCGCACTTAAAAGAAGAAATGCGTATTGAAGCCGAAAACGGAAAACTTATTTTAGAACGAAAGCTAAAACAGCTTAAAGCTGAAATGACTAAAGACCTTACAGAGCAATTGGCAACTCATTTCAAACAAGGAAGCTCTCTTCACTTTTTGTACAATATTTCTGTTGGAAACTTTGATTTGAATAAGCTAAAAGGCGTAACAATTATCAATAACAGAATTGAAAATTTAGTAGAACGCAAAGCAAAGCCTATTGAAGAAGATAAATATTCAGATCGTATTTCACAAGATGCCGATTTAATGCTTTTTGGTGGATTAAATAATGTTGAATATTCTTTAGCTAAGTGCTGTTCGCCTCGCCAAGGAGACAAGGTTTTTGGCTTTATAACCATTACTAAAGGCATAAAAATTCACTTAGATAGTTGCCCTAATGCTCACGAAATGAAAACAAAATACCCTTATAGAATTGTAAATACTATATGGGGGAAGCAAGAAACAGTAGCATTTTTAACAGGTTTACGCATTACTGGCATAGATGATGTAGGTTTAATTAATCGCTTAACTAATGTTGTATCTAACAAAATGAATATTGATATGCGTTCCATTTCGTTTGATACAATTGATGGCGTTTTTGAAGGCTTAATAAAAGTATATGTACAAAATAACAAACAACTAAAATCATTAATGGAGGCTATTAAAAATATTAATGGTGTTCATAATGTTAGGAAAATAGAAACCTAAGTTTGATATTTTGAATAAAACAAATGGCATTAAAAAATTATAAAAACACAAACTTTGGTAAACCAAGCAAATTTAGTAACCATATTAGTGACTTTAAGCCTTATTTTTGTTACTTAATAATGAAACAATGTTATTGTAAATAGAAAACTACCTTATTAACCTTTCACAATAGGTCATTCCAAATAAGAAAAAAATTAAAATTTCTTATAAAATTTGGAAGGGAAATAGTCTTATACAATAAAGTTTATACCATAGTAGAAATAAATGAAGAAAAGAATATTAATTACTGGAGCAGCAGGTTTTTTAGGTTCGCACCTTTCCGATAGATTTATTGCAGAAGGCTTTGAAGTAATAGGAATGGATAATTTGCTGACAGGAAATATAGCAAACATTGAACACTTATTTCCTCACAAAGATTTTACCTATTACAACCACGATGTTACAAAATTTGTACACGTTCCTGGTAATTTAGATTATATTTTGCATTTTGCCTCACCAGCCAGCCCAATAGATTACCTAAAAATGCCCATTCAAACAATGAAAGTTGGCTCTTTAGGAACACACAACTTACTAGGTTTAGCAAGAGCAAAAAATGCAAGAATTTTAGTTGCTTCTACTTCAGAGGTTTACGGCGATCCAAAAGTTCACCCACAAAAAGAAGATTATTGGGGCAATGTAAACCCAATTGGCCCACGAGGTGTATATGATGAAGCAAAGCGTTTTCAAGAAGCTATGACAATGGCATATCATACATTTCATGGCTTAGAAACAAGAATAATTCGTATTTTTAATACTTATGGTCCTCGTATGAGACTAGATGATGGACGTGCATTACCAACATTTTTACGCCAAGCTATTGAAGGAGAAGATATTACTGTTTTTGGCGATGGGTCGCAAACTCGTTCTTTTTGTTATGTAGATGATTTGGTTGAAGGTATTTACCGCTTATTACTAAGCGATTATCATTTACCTGTAAACATTGGAAATCCAGATGAAATTTCAATTTTAGATTTTGCTAAAGAAATTATTGAGCTTACTGGAACAGACCAAAAAATTGTTTTAAAACCATTACCAAAAGATGATCCAATGGTAAGACAACCAGACATTACAAAGGCGAAAGAAATATTGGGTTGGTCTCCTAAAGTTTCAAGAAAAGAAGGCTTGAAAATTACCTTTGAGCATTTTAAAAAGGTAATTGATGCAAAAAAAGGTTAAGCTGTAATTTGTTTGGGTAGGTTAAATATAAAAGTAGTCCCTACCCCTTCTTTAGATTCTATCTCAATATTTCCTTTGTAAAGCTCAATAAGTTTTTTGCACGTAGCTAACCCAATACCACTTCCTTCGGCAGTTAGTTGATTAGGAACACGTTCAAACATATTAAATATTTTTGAATGGTATTCTTTGGGAATTCCTATGCCATTATCTTCTATTTTGAAAATATACATATTCTTATTTTCATTGATAGATAGATTTATAATTGGCGTAACATCTTTTTTTGCATATTTAATAGAATTACTTATAAAGTTTTGCAACAGTTGTTTTATGCTTAGTAAATCTAATTCTATCTCATTTAATTGAGTTGATAAATTAACCTTTGCTTTATTTTCCTTTATTAGTTTATCTAAAGCTAATTTAACTTGGTTAAATATTAATTCTGGACTTGCCTTTTCTATCGAAAGTTTATGTGTACCAGCCTTAGCATAGGTTAATAGATTTTCAATTATTTCTCCCATTCCCTTTCCACTCGTTTCAATATTCTGAAGTAAATCAATGTGTTTAAGGTTTCCTTCTTTTTCCAATTTTCTACGTAAAATAGTGGCAAAACCAACTATTGATCTAAGAGGTGATTTTAAATCATGAGAAGTTGCATAAGTGAAATTTTGTAAATCTTCATTGATTTTTTCTAACCTTACATTTTGCTGTGTTATTATTGTTGTTGATTGTTTAAGCTCTTCATTTACTTTTGATAGTTCATTCTTTTGGTCTTCAATTTGTTCTAACAACAACTTTCTTTTATTACTTTCTTGCCATTTTGAGTACATTAAATAGGAAATAAAACCTAAAACTCCTAGTAAAGAATAAAGTAGTAAAGTTAATCTCTTGAATTTAATTTCTTTAGAATAAAAGTCTTCCTTCAAAGCTAAGTTCTCCCTATTTTTATTGTCAAAATTTAGTTCACTTTTTATAATTCTATTCTCTTGAAACTTATTTTTACTTTTAGACTTCTCAACTAAATTTAAAACTAGATTAATAGAGTTTTTTAATCCATCCTCGTCATTATTTTTGAACTGAATATCTGATAAATTATATAATATATTTTTCTGTTCAACAAGTGTTAAATTATCCCCATTTTTAAGGGCTAATATGTAGTTTTTTTCTGCATTTTCTAGCTTATTTTTATTGAAATAAACATCTCCTAGTCTTTTGTAAATTAAATCTAAATTTAAACTAACTCCAGTCTTTTTATAAATAGCTAAACTCCTTTCTAAGTAATTCAAAACTTGGCTTGTATCTCCTTTAGCTGCATAAATATCAGATATTATAATGTTCAAGAGATATATACCTTTTCTCGATTTTAACTTTTCCCAGTTTAAGTTTGCTCTTTCAGCATAATCTAGTGCTTTTTCATAATCTTTTTTTCTATAAAAAACCCTCGCTAAATTTTGAAAAGCATATCCCTCAAAATAATCACTTTTTACTTGCTTATTTAAATTTAAGCAATTTTGATAGTAAAACTTTGCAGTATCTAATTCATTTTTTTCTAAATAACTTAATCCCAATTGAAGAGCAGCTTCGGTTTGTAATTCTAAATTATTTTTCTTTTTTGCCATTTCGTTCATTCTATTAAAATGAAAAATTGCACCATCAAAGTTTTTTTCAATTATTTCAATTAACCCTAGATAATTTTGATTTCTAATAAAATCTTCATCGTATCTATTTTCTACTTTTAAAACATTTTCAGCTTCGAGCAAAATAGTTTTTGCTTTAGTATATTCAGATTGATTATAGTATAGAAAGCCAACTAAGTTTTTAACTTTTGCTTTGCACCAACAATTTTGCTTGTTGCTTAACGCTAAAATTTTCTCTAATCTTTCAAGTTCTACAACTAATTTATCTAATGGAATTTCTTTTTCTATGCTTTTAAAATCTTCACATACTAGCCTACATTCTTGAGCTTTACTATCCAAGTAAAAAAAAGAAAATATAGTTAATAAAATTGAGAAATAAGTTAAATTCATTTAGCTGGTTTGAGTAATTTATTGTACGTAAACAAAGTTTATAATGTTTTTAACGAAATATAAATTTAAAAAAAAACGAATTATAAAAAAATAAATATTTATAATTCGTTTAATTTAAAATCTAATTCAAACTCAAGCTGTGATAAAATTGGTACTTTTTTAAAAAATTACTTACTCCTAAGTTTTACAAACGGAATAATAACCTCTTCTAATGAAATACCTCCATGCTGAAAGGTATCTTTATAATACTTTACGTAATGGTTATAATTGTTGGGATAAACAAAAAAGTCGGTATTTTTAGAAAAAATATAAGATGAACTTACATGTGGTGCAGGCAAGCCTGCCTCGGCTGGTTTGCGAATTTCATACACCTCTTTTGAATTATAATTTAGATTTTTACCATGTTTATAACGCAAATTTGTAGTTGTATTTCTATCTCCAACTACTTTTATTGGATACTGTACCCTCATAGTTCCATGATCGGTAGTAATCATTAAATTTACAGGCTTTTCTGCTAATTTTTTCAAGGCTTCAAATAAAGGCGAATGTTCAAACCAAGAACGAGTAATAGAACGGTAGGCATTTTCATCACTAGCCAATTCTTTTAAAACCTCCATTTCTGTTCTGGCGTGCGAAAGCATATCAACAAAGTTGTAAACTATTACATTCAAATCGTAATCGTGCATATTGGTTACATTCTCTACTAAATTTCTGCCTGCATTATGGTTTACCACCTTTGTATAACTTGCACGAATATTTTTAGATTTCCTCGAAAGTTGATCCATCAACAATTCTTCTTCGTACATATTTTTACCTCCTTCATCGTGGTCATTTTTCCAATACTTAGGCATTCTTTTAGCTATTTCAGCAGGTGTTAAGCCAGCAAAAATGGCGTTTCTTGCGTATTGCGTTGCCGTAGGAAGAATACTGTAAAACATACTTTCTTCTTCTGGCTCAAAATACTCCGCAATTATGGGTTCAATGATTTTCCATTGGTCGTAACGCAAGTTGTCAACTACTACTAGTACATTTGTTTTTTCTTTACTTAATGCAGGAAAAACTTTGTCATCGAACAAGGTGTGAGCAAATGTTGGTCCGTCTTTTTTCTCTTGAATCCAATCTGTGTAATTACGCATTAGATAACGAACAAATTCATTATTCGCCTCGTTTTTTTGCATATTAAAAACCTCTTGCATTTCATTACCTTCAGTTTTTTCTAACTCAAGTTCCCAGAAAGTCAGTTGTTTGTAAACTTCCATCCACTCGTTATAATCTAAGCCCATTGAAATTTTAGAAAACAAACGGTTAAACTCTTGCTGATAAGCCGAATTTGTTTTTTCAGAAACCAAACGTTTATTGTCTAATAACTTTTTAAGCGTAAGCAAAATTTGTTGAGGCTTTACTGGCTTAATTAAATAATCGGCAATTTGCGAACCAATTGCATCTTCCATTAAATCTTCTTCCTCATTTTTAGTAATCATTACTATGGGCGTAAGTTGATTTATATTTTTCAACTCACGTAAAGTTTCTAAGCCCGTTAAGCCTGGCATACTTTCATCTAAAAGAACAATATCAAATTTTTCTTCTTGGTACAAATCAATAGCATCGTGTCCGTTGGTAACACCAACCACTTCATAATCTTTGCGTTCCAAAAACATAATTTGTGGCTTTAGGTGGTCAATTTCATCATCTGCCCAAAGAATTCTTACTTTATTACTCATTAATTTATTTTTGATTGTTAATTAATTATAAGCATTTGCATAAACACAGAATTTAACATTTATAATTCGTTTAATATTGCATAATTAAGATTTTTTATCTAATAAACTTTGTTAATCTTAGAAATTATCAAATTATTGATGTTTAGTTCAATTTGAAGCATCTTAAAATCTTGAAATCTCAAATTCGTTTACAAGTGAACAAAAAGAAAATCATAAACGATCCAGTTCATGGATTTATCAATATTCCATTCAATCTTATTTTTGATTTAATGGAACATCCTTATTTCCAAAGATTACGCCATATTTCGCAACTGGGTTTAAGTTCGTATGTTTACCCCGGTGCTGTTCATTCTCGTTTTCATCACGCACTTGGGGCTATGCACCTTATGCGAAGAGCATTAGGCACTTTAAACAGTAAAGGCGTGTTAGTTTTTGAAGAAGAAGAACGTGCCGTAACAATGGCAATTTTACTACATGATGTTGGTCATGGACCATTTTCTCACGCCTTAGAACATACTTTGGTTAAAAACGTAGATCACGAAGCTATTTCATTATTAATTATGGAAAAGCTAAATCAACAATTTGATGGGCAATTATCAATGGCAATTGATATTTTTAAAGGCACTTACCACAAAAAATACCTACATCAGTTAGTTTCTAGCCAATTAGATATGGATAGATTGGATTATTTGAGCCGAGATAGTTTTTTTACAGGTGTACATGAAGGTGTAATTGGCTACGATAGAATTATAAAAATGCTAAATGTATTTGAAGACGAATTGGTTGTTGAAGAAAAGGGCGTTTATTCTATCGAAAAGTTTTTGATTTCAAGAAGGCTTATGTATTGGCAGGTTTATTTGCATAAAGCTGTTTTAGGAGCAGAAATGCTATTGGTTCAAATTTTAGAACGTGCAAAAGAGTTAGCTTTGGCTGGAAAAGAATTATTTGCTACACCAGCATTGGCTTTTTTCTTAAAAAATAAATTCACTTTAGAAGATTTCAAGCAAGAAGAAGTTTTAAATACTTATACTGCCTTAGATGACCACGATTTATTTTCAGCATTTAAAGTATGGCAAAATTGCGATGATTTTGTGCTTTCTTATTTGTGTAAAATGGTGGTAAATCGTCAATTACCAAATGTAGTTTTAGAAAAAGAGTCTATTGAAGAAAATAAAATAGAAAGGTTGACAGAAAAAGTTAAGCAAAAATTTAGTATTTCAACCCAAGAAGCCAACTATCTAGTATTTTCTGGTTCAACAAGCAATAGAGCCTATACGCCTGATGCTGAAAATATCAAAATTTTATTTAAAAATGGAGATTTATTAGATGTTACACAAGCATCTGATCATTTGAATATACAGCAGTTAAGCACACCTGTTGTAAAATATTATCTTTGTTATCCTAAAGAGTTAAGGTAATGAAATTAACAATAAATCAAGTTGCTCAGTTGGTAAATGGTACAATAAATTTACCTGAAAAAGGTGAGGAAACTTTAGATAAATTTTCAAAGATTGAAGAAGGGAAAAAAGATAGTTTGTGCTTTTTAGCAAACGCTAAATACGAACATTTTTTGTATGCAAGCGAAGCAACAGCAGTTTTAGTAAACAAAGAATTTAAACCCCAAAAAAAGATAAAACCTGTTTTAATCTATGTAGAAGATCCATACCAAGCATTAGCTAAATTGTTACAATTTTACGAGCAAGCAAGCCAAAAGAACTCAGTAGGTATTCACAAAACGGCTATAATAAACGAAAAAACTAAAATTGGTAAAAATGTATTCATTGGAGCTTATGCTGTAATCGAAGCTGGTGTTGAAATAGGTGACAATTGCATAATTAAAGCGCATAGTTTTATAGCCGAAAACTGCAAAATAGGCAAAGGAACAGAACTTAATACAGGTGTTAAAGTTTATCATAACTCAAAAATTGGCAAAAATTGTAAAATTCACGCAGGAACTATTATTGGAAGCGATGGTTTTGGCTTTGCTCCAAAAAGTGATGGAACTTTCGATAAAATTCCACAAATAGGCAATGTAGTAATTGAAGACAATGTAGAAATTGGCTCAAATTGTACCATTGATAGAGCCACAATGGGGAGTACGCTTATAAAAAGTGGTGTAAAATTAGACAACCTTATTCAAGTAGCACACAATGTTGAAATAGGAGAAAATACCGTTATTGCTGCACAAACAGGCATTTCAGGAAGTGTTAAAATTGGTAAAAACTGTATGATTGGAGGTCAGGTGGGTTTTGCAGGACACATTTCCATAGCCGATGGTTCAAAAATCAATGCTCAAAGTGGCGTTTCTAAAAGCATAAAAGAACCTAATAAATCTTGGAGTGGTACACCAGCACGAGAATTTAGACAACACTATAAAGCCTTGGCAATGTTAGGAAAAATTCCAAGTTTGATAAACAGAATTAAAAAATTAGAGAATAATCAAAAAGAATAGCATTAACTTTATGTTTAACCAATGAATGTCATTACCTATGAAAGGAAAACTTAAAACCTCGATTGCTTTCGCAAAAAATTTACTAACAACAGGTGCTATTGCAGAAACTTGTAGAGAAACGGAGATAGCTGTATGTGAGCACATACCAACCAATAAAACAATTGTAGCTGTTGAATTTGGAATGGGGCATGGGAATATTACCAAAGAATTACTTTCACGAATGACAAAAAACTCTAAACTTTATGCCTTTGAAATTAATGAAGAATTTTGTGAACACGTGTCAAAAACCATTGATGATGAAAGGCTTGTAATTATAAACGATGGAGCTCAATCACTAAAAAAACACGTTAAAGAAGATTTAAACTATGTAGTTGGTACAATTCCATTTTCATTTTTCTCTAAAGAAGAGGGTTTACAAATTATTCAAAATGCGTATGATAAATTGGTAGATGGAGGTTTTTATTGCCAAGGTTTATATACCAAACACAATTATAAAAAATTTCAACAAATTTTTGAAGATTGCAATATTATAAGAACC